>JANNLP010000203.1:0-2085 GCA_031396905.1 Gemmataceae bacterium | reverse complement strand
CGTCGATGAAATCCATCGCTTCAACAAAGCGCAGCAGGATGTGCTGCTTCCCGATGTCGAGGCGGGCATCGTGGTCCTCGTCGGCGCGACGACGCAAAACCCATTCTTCGCACTGACTGCACCGTTACTTTCGCGCAGTACGCTCTTTACCTTCGAACCCCTCACCCGAGATCAGGTCGTGACCTTGCTCGCTCGCGCACTCTCGGACCCCGAGCGCGGGCTTGGCGCGCTCGGCGTCACTGCCGAACCCGCGGCGCTGATCTTTCTTGCCGACGCCTGTGATGGCGACGCCCGACGTGCGCTCTCGGCCCTCGAAGTCGGCGTCCGCAGCCAACCGCCCGGTACGCCGTTCACGCTGGCCGCTGCGCAAGATTCTCTGCAACGCAAGATGATGAACTTCGACCCGACGGGTGATACGCACTACGACATCGCCAGCGCGTTCATCAAGAGTATGCGCGGCAGCGATCCCGACGCGTCGATTTACTGGCTCGCCCGCTTGCTCGAAAGCGGCGAGGATATTCGGTTTATCGCCCGCCGCATCGTCATCTGCGCCAGCGAAGATGTCGGCAATGCCGATCCGCAAGCCCTTGTCGTCGCGGCCGCAATGCTTCAGGCGGTGGAGTTCGTCGGACTGCCGGAAGCACAATTGGCTATGGCGCAGGCGGTGACGTACATCGCAACCGCGCCAAAATCCAACGCCGCCACGCTGGCGATTGGCGCCGCCCGGAAGGACGTGCGCGAGGGCCGAACGCTCGCCGTGCCCAAACACCTGCGCGACGCCAGCTATTCCGGCGCCAAGAAGCTCGGCCACGGCGACGATTACAAATTTGCGCACGACTTCCCCGGCGGCTGGGTCGATCAGGAGTATTTGCCTGAGGAGCGGCATTATTACGAACCCACCGACCGCGGCTACGAGGAAGTGATACGCAAACGCATGGAAGAGTTGCGGAAAAGGCGTGGGGAATAAGCGCCTGCTACGATGAAGTGTCAACGTCGTCCTGAAGGAGCTGCATCATGACTGACCGCGTGGAGAAAACGGATGCCGAGTGGAAGGCGCAACTCACGCCGGAACAATATCGCGTGACCCGGCAGGGCGGCACCGAGTGCGCCTTCACGGGTCAACTCTGGGATAATCACGAATCCGGCACGTTTGCCTGCGTGTGCTGCGGAACGCCGCTCTTCAACAGCAATTCTAAATTCGAATCCGGCACTGGGTGGCCTAGCTTCTGGCAACCGGTCAACGACCATGCCGTGAAAGAAGTCCGCGACACCAGCCACGGAATGGTTCGCGTCGAAGTTCAATGCTCCCGCTGCGACGCCCACTTGGGCCACGTGTTTGAAGATGGACCACGTCCGACGGGGCTGAGGTTTTGTATCAACTCGGCATCACTTGTAATCGTGAAAGAACAAGGTCGCGCCTAAGACAGCCCCATCGCTTCAAGTTTGCGGATTTCCAGTTGCCAGTTCTCGCGGGTTTGGTCGCTGACCGTCGGGTCGGGCAGCAGTGATCGCCTCGTGCAATTGACCAGTGCCTGAAGTGTTTGGTAACGCCGCGTCAATTCGATGGCGGGCGGCAGATGGTCGCGGACAATGGCTTCAATGCCATCGAGCGTGAGTGTGCCATCCTTTACGACGCCGGCTTTAAGTTGCGAGCGCAACGACGCAAACGCGGCGGCGGAGTAGCCCGGCGTCAACTCATCCAAGCGGCGGATACTCTCGGCATCCGGTTCGCCGGGCAGAACGGCTTTGAGCACCCATTTGACGAACTCAATCCTGTCCGGGCCTTCCGGGTCAAGCACGGGGATGATCAGGTCGCCGACTCGGCCGGGCCGGCGGATGTCGGGCGAAAGATGGTGGATGCGCGCGGTCATTAAGAGCCAAATGACTCGGCCGCGCAGCCGCGGGTCGGACATCATTTGCTGGACCTTGCCCGTCAGCCGTCTTTCGGTTTCATGGGTGTTCGGGCCGACGCCGCCGAACTGCGTGTCCGCTTCATCGACGACGATGACAACCTTCACCAGCGCTTCCAACGTTCGCCGCAAGCGCTCGAAGATCACATCGGTCTGGCCGAACCACTGGCTGCGG
>JANNLP010000175.1:0-2173 GCA_031396905.1 Gemmataceae bacterium | reverse complement strand
ATTGCCCTGGCGTTGAAGTTCCTGGTCCCCGGCGGCGAGTTTATCAACAAAGCCATCGACGTGATCACCGTCGCCCAAGGCGTCATCAGCAAGTTCCACGGGGTCAGCGGTTCGGTGCTCATCGATCTGGGCGACTTGAACCTTGGTGGCCTCGATATCCGTTCGACGAAGTTGTCGAGCCTGTCCGTCGATGACTTGATTGCCAACCCGAACCTGTTGGTCGATTTTGCCAACACCGTGAAGAGCAAGGTAGGCAACACGACGCCATTGGGCCAAGCGGTTACGTCGTTTATCGACAACTCGACCCAGACATTTATGGGCAAGACGCGGAAGTTGTTCAGCTTCCCGTTGTTCGACGACCCGCGGCTCGGGTTGGGCTTGCTGCTGGGCAAAGACGTGGATTTGTTCCGCTTCCAGCCGCCGGCGATCAACGAAAAGCTCGGCGTCGACCTGTCCGCGCCGTTTCCGCTGTTCCCGGCCTTGCGGTTCGGCATGTTCGGCGAGGTGGAAATCAAGATCGATTTGACTTTTGGCTTTGATACCTTTGGCATTCGCAACTGGCTGACGACATGGCTGGGCGGCGGCGCTTTTGAAGCGGATCGCATCTTCAAGGGCTTTTACATCACCGATTTGCGCGACGGCACGACCGACCTTCCCGAGATTTCCCTCAGCCCCGGCGTCGGCCTGGCGGGCGGACTCGATATCGGCGTGGCGTCGGCGTATGTGCAAGGCGGCCTGTTTGGCAACGTCGCGTTCTATTTGAACGATTGCGACGAGAATATGAACGACGGCAAGATCCGTTTCGACGGAATTGCCTTCGACGACCCGAAACGCATTGCCGACATTAAGGGAGAACTTACGGCCGAGCTGCGTGTTGAAATCGAAATTGGCGTCGATCCGTTCTCCATCACCGAAGAGTTCAACCTCGCGCCGCCGATCACGCTGGTCACGTTTGAAAACGTTCACGAATGCCCTGAGGTTGTGCCGCCCGTTCTCGCGTCGATGGATCCGGGGAATCCCGGATTCTTGCGGCTGCACGTCGGCCCGCTAGCGGGCCTGCGCGTTAACGGCAGCCTAGTCGATGGCGCGGAAGCCATCGACGTTGTCAAAGTCGATGACACCATCGAGGTGCGTGGCTTTGGCACGATGATGGTCTTCCCGTTTGCGAGCGTCAGCAGAATCGTCGGCGACGGCGGTAATGACAATGATCAGATCACGATCGACCTTGCGCTCACAATTCCAGCGACGCTATTGGGCGGGCCGGGCAACGACACTCTGCGCGGCGGCAGCGGCAATGACACCATCGATGGCGGCGCGGGGACCGACCACATCTTCGGCAATGGCGGCAACGACACACTTGCCGGCGGCTCAGAAGACGATGAAATCCAGGGCGGCGACGGGCTTGACATTGTAGCTGGCAACGATGGCAATGATCGCTTGATCGGCGGCAACGACCGCGACATTCTCTTCGGCGGTAACCACAACGACACATTAGACAGTGGCGACGGCGACGACGATCTCCATGGCGAATTCGGCGACGACACACTCACCGGCGGGAAAGGCAACGACAACCTCTGGGGCGACGTCGGCAACGATTCGCTCACTGGCGGCGACGGGATCGACATTCTCCGCGGCGGCGACAACGATGATCGCCTGCTCGGCGGCGCGGGCAACGACCAACTCTTTGGCGAGGCGGGCAACGATAACCTGCAAGCGGGCAGCGGCGACGATACGCTCGACGGCGGCACCGGCAACGACCGGCTCAGCGGTGATGTTGGCATCGACACGCTGTACGGCCAAAGCGGCCGTGATTTCCTCGTCGGCGGCGCGGGCAACGACTCAATTTACGGTGGCATTGAAGATGACGAGCTGTATGGTGAGTCTGGCAATGACCTGCTCCTGGGAGAAGACGGCAAGGACATCCTCAGCGGGGGCATTGGCAATGACTCGCTTTACGGTGGCAACCATAGCGACCGCCTCACCGGCGAAGACGGCACCGACTATCTCGATGGCGGGGCCGGCGACGACACCATCGGCGGCGGCGCAGGCATCGATACGTTGCTGGGCGGCACCGAAAATGACTGGCTCGACGGCGGCACGGGCAATGATTCGCTCTATGGCTCTCTGGGCAACGATGCAATCTATGGCGGTGACGGCCACGACCTCATCGACG
>JANNLP010000149.1:0-2240 GCA_031396905.1 Gemmataceae bacterium | reverse complement strand
GAAACTGTGGTCGCATTTCGATGGGCACCAGCGTCAGCGGATCCTGATGCATCGGACACTTGACCCAAGTTCCGTCATCGAGCTTCCACATGTACGAGAAGACCATGCCGGCATCGGTGCGCGAATACTCTTCAAGGCCGCGCTTCAGGAGTCGGGCGATCGTGCTTTTGGCCGAGCCGACCGGGCCGTGCAACAGCAGCACGCGGCGTTCGGTGCCGTAACCGCGCGCCGCGCTCTTGAACGTGTTGGCCAATTGCATCAGCGCGCGGTCGAGACCGAAGACCGCTTCGCCATACTTCGCGGCATAGTCGGTGAAGAACTTAAAGCGGATGACTTTCTCTTTGTTCTCGTACACGTCCTCCGTGCCATGCGCGAGGACCATATCGTAAAGACGCTGGTACGCGCTGCGCGTGACCGATGGGTCCTCCGCGACGATGTTGACGTAGTCGACGAAGCTGCCTTCCCAATGTTGTTTCTTGTAATCGGTCAGATCGACCTGACCGCGGAGTTCGTCGAGGATAGCCGTTGCCGTGGCCATGCCAATTCTCCTATGTGCGTTTCCGCCGAGCTGGCCGGCGGCATTATGTCAAGCAAGGTGCGGGCGAAATGCGCCGCTGGAAGGACGGTTGGTCCGAAACACAAGTTCGGCACCTGGCGCAGTTCCGCAGCCTAGCATAGGCATTGGTATTAGGGGTCTGTCAAGGCCGAAATGGGCTAAGCGGCGGCGCGCCCCCACACGCCGCTGTCTCGGTGGACCAATGTCCTACTCGATTTCAATTATAGCATTCGGTGTCGTACAAATGACAAACGAACGTAACTTATTCACTGGTTCACTGATTTGAAACTATATCGCCCCGCCGAAGCGTAGGCGGAATTGCATGAAGTCGCTGGCGTCGACGCTGCCGTTTTCGTTGAAGTCAAAGATGGTATTGGTGCCGCCGAGCGATAAGCGGAACTGAATGAAGTCGAAGGCGGCCACCGCGCCGTCGCCGTCGCTGTCGCCGAAGATGCGAAAGATGTTGGTCGGCGAATTGGGAATGGCCGCGGATGCGAATACATAGTCGTCGGCCGGCGTTCCCTGGGCGACGCCATTGCCGTTGCCATCGAGGCTGCCGTTGAAGTTGGACACTTGGCTGGCCAGTACCGTGAGTGTGTAGCGGCCATCGGCCAAGGACGTGCCATCGACCGCACCGCCAGTGAACGTTAACGTGACAACCCTGCCGGGGCCGGTGTCATCTACTGAAGTGCCTAGCGTTACGGCCTTATTATCGCCTTGTCGCTGCAGTTGGAACGCATTGGTGAACGTGACATGTTGATCGAAACTGACAGTGACCGAGGTGACACGCGAGCGTTGGGCCGCGCCGCCATTGATGACGATGCCCGCCACTTGGGCCGGCGGCTGCAACTCGAATGCGCCAATATCCACAGCGACGCCCGCCTGGCGCGGAAAGCCACCGCCGCGCTGATCGAAGGTAAAGCTGTTGGGATTGCTCCCCGCATTGAGTGCGGGGCTGCCCAATTGCAAGGCGTGGGTGAACGTCGGACCGCCGTTGTTGGCCAACGCGGTCAACAGAGGATCTACGTTCACAATGTTGTTGGCACTGCCCGTCAATAGAGTCGCGCCGGTGTCGTCGCCGATGAGGCTGAACTTGGCGACGAGTTGCCCGGCGATGTCCTGGCCCAGTGTGGCCGTGTTCTTAGCGACGACCGAACTCTCGCTGGATATGATGCTGCCGGTGCCGAGGAACAGGCCGCCACCGCTCGCGGTGCCGGCGCTGTTGAACGCCGCGGTACTGTTTTGCATGGTGAGCGTGGTGTTGGAGAGCGCTGTGATGCCGCCTCCGTTGCTGGCGAAGCTGCCAGAATCGGTGCTGTTGCCGGAAATCGTGCTATTACGGATCGTGGCCACGGTACCAAACAAATATAGCGCCCCGCCCCCGCCGCCTGCGGCGGAGACGTTGGCTTTGTTGCCCGAAATGGTGCTATCGGTGACAGAGAGCGTACCGCCGGAATAAAAGTAGATCGCCCCACCGTCTTCGCCTGACTGGTTGCCGGAGATTGTGGAGCGGAGAATCGCAATAACGGAGTCGCTTTGGACGTGAATCCCGCCACCGTGGGCTGATACGCCGGTTGCGAGGTTGTTGCTGAGAGTGCTGTCGATCAACGTCAACGATGCCAGCGACGACACGATGGCGATGCCGCCGCCGATGCCTTCGCCGGTATTCGTAACTGCCTTGTTG
>JANNLP010000079.1:0-2224 GCA_031396905.1 Gemmataceae bacterium | reverse complement strand
GCGATGATCTGTTGGGCTTGCGAAAGTGAGGCCGACGGCAGCAATGATGGCATGTACAAAAGCGAGCCTTCATCCAACGGCGGCATGAACTCGCGACCAATGCCGGGAAGTATCCGTTGCATTTTGAGCCAAGCGGCGTTTTCCGTGGGGTCCACGCCGATAGCTTTGAGCCCGAATTCAATCGGATAGGCCACAGTGGAGAACCCCAACCAAATATTCAGCCCCAATAAGACCAAACCAACGGGTAATGTCAAGAAAGCGCCTTTATGATTGAGGACCCAATTCAGCACTGGCCGGAACGCGGCGAGGATTCCCCGAGAGACGATATTCTGTTCCAGCGGAACCAATCGCTCGCGCCCCATGCGATACACGATCACAGCGACCATGACGCCGATACCGACGGCGGTAGGCCAGCCGTTCCAGTGACCGCTCGCTCCTAGCCCCCACCTAATGGTGAAATACGCAGCAACAACCGCCACCACTCCGGTGATGCATCCAAGTAGCAACGAACGGCCCCGCGACCATCGACTTGGTTTAAGCATGTAGTAACTCAACACCGGCACCAGAGTGAGAGCCAAAATGACCGAGGCGGAAATGGCCAGCGTCTTCGTATAAGCAAGTGGCTTGAACATCTTTCCTTCGGCACCAGTGAGGGCAAAGACCGGAATGAATGAGATGATCGTGTTCAAGACGGCGGTAACGATGGGTGGACCGACTTCCTTAGCCGCGTCGGTAACGACATCGACGTGCGGCCGGTCCGGCTCGTCGGACAATCGCCGGTAGATATTCTCCGTCATAATGATGCCCATGTCGGCCACGTCGCCGACCGCGATGGCGATTCCGGCCAAAGACATGATGTTGCTATCCACGCCAAGTAAGTACATGACGATGAAGCTCATTGCCACGGAAAGCGGAAGCGTCGGCAAAATGGCCAATGAACTTCGCAAATGGAGCAGAAAGAGCATCACAACGACCGCGACGACGATTGCTTCTTCCGTGAGGTTTTCCTTGAGGGTGTCCATTACCTCATAAATGATGTCGGTGCGGTCATAGAACGGGACAATCCGAACCGAAATTTGCCGTCCGTCCGCCATGCTGACCTTGAGGCCCGGTTCGATTTCCTTGATCTTCGCTTTGACCCGTTCGAGAACGTTCAGCGGGTTTTCCCCGAAACGCATTAGGACGACGCCGCCGACCGCTTCTCGGCCGGCGTTGTCGAGCGCCCCACGCCGAAAGTCCGGCCCGAGTTGGACAGTGGCTACATTCTTGACGAAGATCGGCGTACCGCTTTCCTGACGGATCACGATGTTTTCCACGTCGCCGACATTTTTCACGAACCCGACACCCCGTATGAAAAACTCGAAGCCGTTGTTTTCAACGACCTTGGCTCCCACGTCGATATTGCTCTTGCGGACAGCCTCGTAGACTTCCGGCAGCGTAACGCGGTGGGCACGGAGCTTGTCGGGGTTCACGTCGATCTGGTACTGCTTCACGTAACCGCCGACGCTTGCCACTTCCGAGACACCCTCGACCGATTGCAATTGGTAGCGGACGTACCAATCTTGGACGGATCGAAGTTGGCCCAAGTCGGCGCCATCCGCTTGAAGCGTGTACCAGAAGACCTGTCCCAAGGCGGTGGCATCCGGGCCGAGGGTTGGGATCACACCCTGCGGCAACCGTCCCGTCGCAACGCTCATGCGTTCCAGCACTCGGGAGCGTGCCCAGTAGTAGTCCGCTTCATCTTTGAAGATGACGAAAACCATTGAGAACCCAAACCCCGACATCGAGCGAATTGATTTCACTCCGGGCGTGCCCTGCAAACTGACGGTCAAAGGGTAGGTAACTTGATCTTCTACGTCTTGCGGTGAGCGGCCCGGCCAATCGGCGAACACAATTACCTGCTTCTCGCCGATGTCTGGTATGGCATCGATCGGTGTGTTCTTGAGGCAGTACCATCCCACGGCCAGAGTCACGGCCGTGAAGAAGAGCACTAGAAACCGATTGTTCAGGCACCAGTCGATGATGAACTTGACCATGTCTCACCCGCTATCCGTTTTTCTGATTTTTCGTCCTTTGACCGTATCGGTGAGGATCGGCGTCAAAGCGATCGGAACACTCCGTCGAACAAAACACGTATCGGGAGCCTTGCCAAAGGCGCTCGGCCGCGGCAGCTTGGGGCAGGATGTGCATGCCGCAAACCGGGTCTTGAATTGTCGGCGCCGAG
>JANNLP010000822.1:0-1556 GCA_031396905.1 Gemmataceae bacterium | reverse complement strand
CCTGCTCGTAGATGCCCAGATCGCCGGGGTTCATCTTGGCGTCGGGCTTGTCGCCCAGCGGCCTGATCAGCACGCCGCCGAAGGTGTGCAGGTTCAGCCACACCATGATGTTGGGGTGGCGCGTCGCAAAGTCGAGCACGGCGCGCGTCTCCGGCGCGCTGCCGGGGTAGGGGCCGGCCCCCTCTTGCTGCGGCTCGGGTGCCCACGAGTACGGAAAGTTGCGGTTGAAGTCGTACGGGTTGTCGGCCAGGTAATGCGGCGCAGGGATCGCGCGGCCGTCGAAGTTGGCGATGCGCCCCTCGGGGTAGAGCTTGTAGTACGGGCCCGGATCCTCCGGCATGCGTGCCACCATCACCGCCGGCAGCAGCGGCTGGCCGCCGTCGCCGCGCAGTTCGATCAGTTCACCCGCGGGGTCGAGCTTGCGCATGTAACCGGCGATGCCGTCGCCGTCGACGTCACCCGCCTCCCAGCGTGCGTGGCCCTTGTTGACGCGGTCGTCCACCGGGCTCGAGCGCACGAAGCGGCCGCGCGTGAGCACTTCTTCGGCGCCGTCGGGCGACATACGCGGCACCACGTAGAAAAGCGTCTCGCGGATCGCCTGCGCCATGTGCGCGGGCAAGGGCTTGCCGCCCACCTCATTCGCGCCGTTGTGGATGGCCAGAACGTCCTCGGCGATCGCCAGTGCGACGCTCGAGCCGCAGACCTCGCTGGCGTGCATATTGCCGTCAACCCACACCGCCGGCCGCTTCTCGCTCGGATCCTGGCCAATCGTGAGCAGCGCGATGTCGCGGCCCGCTGCGCTCTTGCCGATGGCGCCGAGATGCGCGATCCGCGGGTACTGCTTGGCCCAGTTGCCGAGCTGGTCCACGATCTCAGTGTGGGAGAGGTACTTCTGGCGAAACATTCGGTCTCCTGAAGGGCGACATAGGCGAAGGCTCGATGTTGCCTGACTCAGCGGCGTCAGCCAGAAGCTTGCGTCAGCCGCTTCTGTTCCGCGGTTGGCCAACGGCCTGCGCTGTCCCTTTGGGACAAGCGACAATTCGGCCGCGCGCGACCCCCAACAATCATTCGAATTTGCAGTGCCCCGCCTGGCCTCCCGCAAGCTGGTGAATGAGAGACGCCTTCCGGATCGCATGACTAAACAGAAACTCGAACTCACTTGGATCGACAGGGACAAGCGGCCCAAGCTGGAGCCGCGCATCCTGCTCGAAGGTCCGGTGCTTTCGTACCACGCCAAACAGGCGAGAGTGATGGAGTGAGCGTATGTATATCGACAAGGTCCACTTGAAGAACATTCGAGGCTTTGAGAGCCTCGAGTTCGATTTGTGTCGCGGTAACGGCAAATACGCGGGGTGGACAGTCTTCACGGGCGACAACGGCGCCGGCAAGAGCACGCTGCTCAAAGCCATCGCCGTTGCCCTGACTGGCAGAGATATCGCGCGCTCGCTCCAGCCGAGTTTTCACCGCTGGATTCGCGAAGGCGCAGGTGGGCAGGAGGCGACGATCGAGCTGATGATCCTGCCTGAGAAGGGCGTCGATGAGTTCTCCGAAAAGGG
>JANNLP010000777.1:0-4128 GCA_031396905.1 Gemmataceae bacterium | reverse complement strand
CATCACACCTACATTGCCAATCGCAAGGAATGGTTTTGAGCCGGCGTTTAATAGGAACAAGTTGTGGAACCGGCTCCAGACGAATCGAAGTTGCCAACCGAAACGGCTGGCGGCGCCGTTCCCAAACGGGAACGCATCGTCGCCATTGATGTGCTGCGCGGATTTGCGTTGCTCGGCATTTTGTTGATGAACATTCAGTCGTTTTCGATGATTGGCATGGCGTACATCAATCCGACGGCATACGGCGACCTAACTGGCGCGAACTACTGGGTGTGGTGGAACTGCCACGTCTTCGCCGACCAGAAGTTCATGACGATCTTCTCGATGCTCTTTGGTGCGGGCATCGTGCTGATGACAGCAAGACAAGACACACACGTCGGACATTCTGCGAAGGTGCATTATCGCCGCATGGGCATCTTGTTGCTCTTCGGTCTACTCCATGCGCACTTGCTTTGGTTCGGCGACATTCTTGTCGCGTATGCGATTTGTGGCATGGTGGCGTATCTCTTTCGGCGGTTGCCGCCGTGGTTGTTGTTATTGTTAGGTCTGATCGCCATTGCAGTGCACACAGGAATCTACCTGGGAATCACCGCGGCTTTGCCGCATTTGCCGCAAGACTCCCTCGAAAAGATGCGGCACGACATGGGTCCTCCCGCGGAGGAGAAACTCAAAGAATTGGCGACATATCGCGGTGGCTGGTTGGGTCAGTTCGCCAACCGGTCGCTAACAGCGCTAATGTTTGAGACGATTTTTTTCGCGATGTGGACGGGGTGGCGGGCCGGCGGACTCATGCTTGTGGGTATGGCGCTATTTAAGTTGGACGTATTCAGTGCCCAGCGGTCTGCGCGAACCTATTGGCTCATGTTTGTCGGCGGAATGGCGTTAGGCGTGCCCATCATCATGTACGGGCATCAGACGATTGTCGAACGCAACTGGGATCCGATCTACCTGATGTTTACGGGCCTTCAATACAACTATTGGGGCAGCATCTTTGTCAGTATTGCTTACGTCGGTGCGGTGATGCTGGCATGTCAGCAACCGGCACTCAATGCGTTCACGCGGCCACTGGCAGCGGTGGGTCAGATGGCGCTGACTAATTACCTGATGCAGTCGCTCATTTGCACGACGATCTTCTATGGCCACGGGTTCGGTTACTTCGGCTATGTCGAACGTGTCGGGCAGTTCGGCATCGTCGTCGCCATTTGGGTCCTGCAACTGATCATCTCGCCGATCTGGC
Organism: Gemmataceae bacterium; assembly: GCA_031396905.1. GTDB lineage: Bacteria > Planctomycetota > Planctomycetia > Gemmatales > Gemmataceae > JAIBBI01. The sequence goes on along the minus strand of JANNLP010000777.1, from coordinate 2,891 downwards.
TTTCGTACTTTCGCTTTGGCCCGGCCGAGTGGCTCTGGCGGGCGCTCACGTATGGCAGAAGGCCCTAGCCGCGGCGCAGAGCCGTGACGATTTCATCGAGCTTGTTCAAGAAGCGCGAACGATCTTTGGGTTTCATCGGGCTGGGGCCGCCGGTCACTGTGCCGCCCTGCCGAAGTTGGTCCATCAGGTCGCGCATACCGACCGCCGCGCCAATGTCGTTGTCCGTCAACTCCCGGCCACGCGGATCGAGCACTCGACCGCCCTTCTCCAGGCACCGCGCCGCCAATGGAATGTCGGCCGTAATCGCGACATCACCATTGCCAATCACTTCGGCGATATAGTCGTCGGCTGTGCCGAAGCCCGGCCGTACCACCAATTCAAACAACTCCCCGGCAGGCACCTTCAGCGGCGCATTGGCCACGATCACGACACGCATGGCATAGCGCCGTGCAACGCCGTACACCTCGTTCTTGACCGGGCAGGCATCGGCGTCGATGTAGATTGTTGGCATGCAATAATCCGTCATCTTTGGCGTGAACCATCACGGCTCGTCAGCCGACTATGTCGGCGGCTTGAGCCGCAATTCTTCAAATACGCCGGGTTTGGCGAATAGTTGCTTGAGGGCCGGAATAGACTGCGTTGGCGCATCAAGTGCGGCGCAAAACGCATCCCAATCGGCCACCGGCATGACGATGTCAACTTCTCCATCAGGCAACTGCGAAGGCACATGTTCTTGATTGTGTTTGCCCATGCTGGTACTCGCGTCAGTTCCTTTGCGGATCGAATGATCCCGACCCATCAATTACGTTTACTCTTGTTGGCATGATTCCGACACCAATGCAATAGCTCTTCTGTGTCATATGGCACCACTCGACCATCGCTGGCCGCAAGCATCGCTGATTGGATCAGGACCGGTGCTTGCCAGCCTTGTAGATCGAGCCACTGGAAAAAGCGCACTATTGCGGCGCGTTGGCGGGTCGACAACCGCTTCACCATGTTGCGTACTGCCACAACGCGCTCAGCGTGATCAGACTTTGCGACGATAAACCCGCCGACGACTCGGCCAGATAAGTCCAATTCGTCAGGATTCTGAACCGCTAGGCACATAAGACCCGGCAGATAATATCTAAAAGCCGTGTATGCCAAATGCCCGCCTTCACAATCGTTTAGGTCCTCAATGCGCAATTCCTTCCACGACTTACCTCTCAAATTGCGAACAGAGAATTCGCACTCGTCACACCAACAATTGCTAAGTATTGCATCGCCCGGATATGGTGTTGCTCGGAAAGCGGCACGAATTTCGCCTAACAGATCCACGCTGCCAATCTCTCAATTCAACTGGTAATTTGTCACCAATCTAATTTTACGGCCTGCCGCCTCAAATATGGTACATCAACGCCTCGACGGATGCGTCACTGGCGCTGCGTATTCGCAGTTGCGGTTTTTCCAGTACCACGTGCGTGTACGGCGGTACGGAGTGCGTGAGCCAGACGTTGGAGCCGATGACGGCGTGGTGGCCGACGGTGGTGTCGCCGCCGAGGATGGTGGCGTTGGCGTAGACGACGACGTCGTTTTCCAGCGTCGGATGGCGCTTGGTCCCGCGGACGATCTGGCCTTGTGCATCACGCGGGAATGACAATGCTCCGAGAGTCACGCCTTGATAGAGCTTCACGTTGTTGCCGATGAGGCAGGTCTCGCCGATGACGACGCCGGTGCCGTGGTCGATGAAGAAGCCGGGGCCGATGGTAGCGCCGGGGTGGATGTCGATGCCGGTCTTCGAGTGGGCGGCTTCGGTCATCATGCGCGGAATGAGCGGCACGCCGAGGCCGAGCAGTTCGTGTGAGAGCCGATACGTGGTTACCGCTTCGAGGCCGGGATAGCAGAACACGACTTCAAAGTGATTGCGGGCGGCGGGGTCACCTTCGTAAGCGGCGCGGACGTCTTCTTCCAGCACACCACGCAATGCGGGCAGCTTTCTCAACAGTGCGACGGCCTTTTGCTGCGCCAGTGTTTCAAAGTCCACTTTCGGCGACTGGTCGGCAAGGTCGTGCCGTAAGGCCCGGGCGATTTGTTGCGTGAGTTTGTCGTGCAAGCCATCGATGAGCGAGCCGACGTAGAAGCCGACGTTGCCGATGTGGAGGTTTTGCCGGCGAGCAAAACCGGGGTAAAGCACGTCGCACAAGTCGGCGAGAATCTCAGCGACCGGTTCGCGGCTCGGCAGCGGCAAATGGCCTAGATGATGCGTGCGGCCACTGGCCTCGTACGTGGCTACGAGTTGATCAGTGATCGAACCGAGTTCATCCTTCAAGCGAACATCCGTGGCCATCGTCGGTGCGTCTTTGCGTTGTTGTCAGCCGGCAGCCGCTACGGTCCTAAGGTTAGGGCAATTGCAGCGAAGGTCCACCAGACGGCGGACGGCCATCATGGTGGCTAATAAGATGCGATTGGACGATACACTGCACGAATGCCGGACTGCCTCACCGTTTGAGAATGCTGACGGGTCTTTCGTCTTCTTTGTGTTTCCTTTGTGTCTTCGTGTCTTTGTGGTTCTCTTGAAGAAAACCACAAAGACACGAAGACACAAAGATCACACAAAGAAAACCAATCCTGTGAACATTGGCACACTTGAGTAGCAGTCGGTCTAACTCCCGGACATCCGTACCATCCATGATCTCACTTGCGACCGAACTCCTTTTTGAACTTTCCCACACGGGCCGGCGCTGCCATCGCACGCCGGCTTGCGATGTGCCGGTGATGTCGGGCATTCCGGCGTCGGCGCGATCGACTGTGCCATCGACGTTGCCGGAGATTGGCGAAATCGATTTGATGCGCCACTTCGTGAATTTGTCGGCGCGCAACATGTCCATCGACACGACCTTCTACCCGTTGGG
>JANNLP010000259.1:0-4634 GCA_031396905.1 Gemmataceae bacterium | reverse complement strand
GGTGGCTTCCACCAGGGCCGGAACACCAGTAATCGAATAATCTTCGAGCCGGCCCTGGTGATCGAACTTGATGTCCGTGAGAGTGCCGCTGATCGGCGGGCCAAATGGTATTTGCTTGGCATACTCGAATTTCTGAAAGCCGGAAACGAGAACAATGAACAATAGCGATGCCGCCATTGCACCCGTTACATTAATAAAATTGCTGACCGCGACGGCATCACCTTTGCTCGTTTTCGGTGCCCTGTGCTGCAGCAGCGAATACAACGGCACGAGATAGAAGCCAGTAAAAAACCCGATAACGATGATGCACGCCACCAGACCGATGATCCAATGCAACGTGAACGCCGCGATGGCCGCCGCGGCGATCATGCCGACTCCGCCCAGAGGCACAAGTCCCAGTTCAATCTTCCGACCTGATAACCAACCAGCTAGCGGGCTACCTAGGCCGAGACCCAATGCCGTAGCGCCGACGACCAAGCTGGTTCGCCATTCTTCCCAGCGCGGAACCTGAGCTTCGCCGAGCATGTAGACCACCTGACGCATGTAGGCCACGACGAACGTGAAAAAAGCTATGCCGACCACGGCTAAGGCCAATGGCCGCACGCTTAATAGCGACATAATGCTGTCTTTGAGCGGGCCATACAGGTAAGGCGGAAATGGCCGGGTTGGATTGGCGGCCGGCATGGTTTCGATCATCAAGCTGGCAATGGCGCCAAGAACGGCCAGCGCCAACAACACGGCACCGATCCAGATTTCCTGTCCGCGAAACACATAGGACAACACGCCGCCGCACACGGTACCGAGGATGACCGCCAGGAACGACAGCGACTCCAGCACCCCGTTACCGCGTGAAAGCAGTTGCGGTTCGAGAATTTCGGGCATGACGCCGTATTTGGCGGGCACGAAAAAGGCGGAGTGTGTTCCCATGAGGAATACACACGCCAGAACTATGATCGGACCGGTCTTATCGTGGCCGCCGGAGCCGAGATAAAAACCCAGGAGCGCCACCAGGCAGATCGCGATCTCGGCGAACTTCCAGAACACCAGAGAATGGCGCTTGCTGTAACGATCCGCGCACCAGCCGGCTAATGTGCAGAAGATGGCCCACGGCGCGTAAAACAAAATCGGCATCAGCGAGATGGCTTGCTTTTCGTTGAGCAGCTTGGTGTGGAACGCAAAGAACATGGCCGCGGCGTGAATCGCCTGATCGTTGAACGCGGCCAGAAACTGCGCGGCCAACAAACCAACAAACGTGCGCGACTTCAACGAACCCGACGGCCGAAAACCCATACACCGATCCCACGAGGCGATGAAATCAATGGCAATGAGTTTATTAAGATACGAAAGTCAGCGAGAATCGGTCGATTACGCCGGAGTTAACTCCCAACTTCTCGCCTGTTCGGTGAGTGCGTCGACGAATTTTGGCCAATCGTGCAACGTTTCCGGATCGAAGTCCGCGCCGTTCGGCCACACTAGCGTGTGGACCTCCGGATCGACTCGAACCTGATTGAACAACGTAATGTCGAGCAATGGTCCAAACATTTGTCCAGCGAGTACCGGCCGAAAGTCAATGACTTGTTCGGTATCATCCGCAAAGAATACTCGGACCGTATGTGGACCAACAATTTGACATGCTCGGACACGGTGAATCGCATGAGGTGTCATATTCATCCCTCGAGTGGTTCGATTGGCGATGGTGATTGACCCGATTGCAAAGTCGCCCAATCTTCTATCAACTCCAACTGATGAATCTCCGCCCAGGCTTCCACCAAACGTCGCTGGCGTCGGGGAAGAGATCCAGCAATCAATTCTACCGGATCCAAACTGAACACCGCGGAGTCGTCTTGATAGTGTGCATGAAAGTGCGGCACATGGTGTCGCTCACCTGCTTCCCAATACATTCGAATAATGACACCGAAAAATCGGCTCAACTCAGGCATTGCGACATTATAACTTCCCGATCGTGTGACGCCAAATCGGGCTTACCAACGTTTAGGTCCTCGCACCAATCGATAAACGGTTCAATGAGTCTCCATCGGTCCCACCGATGGCGTGCCGTGTTCCAGGGTCATGGGGCCGCTTGGGGCGTAGACCGGTGTTCCATTTGTGGGGTCGAAGCGCAGGCTCAGGTGTACCTGGCGTACGTCGGGCCGATAGCTGCCCCACGGGAGGAAGACGGTGTAGCCCATACCGATGGCGTCTTTCTTGAGCAGGCGTTTCATCGTGACTGCGTCGAACTGCCATTGTTCAAGATGGACACTGGATGGTTGGCCATTGCGCGGCGTGTCGTCGAACAGTTCGATGGTCATGGTGCCATCGCCGGTGAGCGGAAAGTCGGCCATCGGGCCGAACAAATAGACTCTTCCGGCGAGACCGGGTGCTGGTACGCCGCCATTAGCAGGATCGGGCGTAAGCATCACCTTTGGGCTCCACGCCGCGACCACGCTGGACGGCTGGACGGCTGGGGCAACATCAAGGGTGATGAACTTGCCCGGCAATACACAGCCGCTCACAGCGAACAATGTCGCGGCGATCAGCCACCTCGTTGAAATACCCATGGTCGGGAGTCCTTTCCCTTGTCTTTTTTGGGCGTCGGCGGTGGTGCCGGGGCAGCCTCGTAGGTTGCCGGCAACACCGGTGAACCCGGCGGTGATGGCGGAATGCCACCGGCCGGGCGAATCGGCTGACCAGGGAGATACGACGGTACGGTGATCGGCGCTCCCGGTTGCGGCGTGAGCATCGGCACACTATTTGGCATGTCAGCGCTTGGAACGTTCAACATCGGCATGGCGCAGTTGGTGTTACATTGCGGTTGCGGCAGAATGTTCTCCAACCCGCCGGGGCCGTGAACCCGGCAGACATCGCCGACGATCCAATCCATGCGGCGTGCTTCTTCGGCCAACACCCGCGCCATGTCTTCCTGCGAGCGAACGATGTGTGGCGTAAGGATCACAAGCAGTTCTTTCTTCTTGCGACTCTGCGTCCGGTAGCGGAACGCTGCGCCGATGTAAGGCAGATCGCCAAGTCCGGGAACCTTATTTTCCTGTTTCAGGTCGATGGTCTGGATCAGACCGCCGATAATCACCGTCTCGTTGTCCGCAGCGGCAACGGTCGTCTCAATCTCTTGTGTGTTGAACGCAGTGCCAATTTGGCCATTGCCGAGATCGATCTGTACCGGATCAACTGACGATACTTCGGGAAACACGCGCATCAGCACCTTGCCATCCGGCGTGATGCGCGGCGTCACCTTGAGCAAAACACCCACATCACGGCGTTGGATGTTGTTGCTGATCACGCCCGTCGCAGTGACGTTGCTTCCCGACACGTAAGGAACGTTTTGCCCAATGAGCAATGCCGCCGTCTGGTTGTCGAGTGTCATGATTTGCGGCCGACTGAGCACATCCAGCCTTCCCTGTATTTTCAGAGCGCGGATGAGCATGCTGAACGTATCACTGGCAGCCGACAAAACGAGGCCACTGGTGCCAAGGCCAGGACTGGTCCGGCCGACACCCAAGTTGCCAACGCCCTGAAAGCCAACGATGCCTGGCGAGTTCGATCGGGGCACTGGTGTGCCAGGACCAGTTAACGTGCTGTTGCCGAGGGCCGGGAGCGGTGTCGCGTTGAAGTTGAACCCAGGTATGGCCGCGGAATTATTCACCGTGACCCCGTTAGGCAACACGCTCCGCTGGAACAGGATCGGGCTTTGCAATCCAAGTTCGATGCCAAACTCCTCGTCGTTGTCGAGTCGCACCTCGGCGATCAGGCACTGAATCACAACCTGCGGCGGCATCGTGTCAATTTGCGCGATCAGGCGCATGACTTCCTCAAATGCCTCTGGCGCGGCGCTGATGAGCAGCGAGTTGGAAATCGGCTCAGCCACGATGACCACGTTGCGCATTAGTTGCTGGAAATTGCTCGACTGATTGGCGTTGGCGAGCACCTGCAGTGAGTTGGTCATGAACGTCTGGATGGCCAATTGCACATCGGCGGCGGCAGCGTTCCGCAGCTTGTAGACTTCATTTCGCCGCGTCTGTACATTGGCGTCGTCCATCTTGCTGATGATTGCTTCGATCACTTGCAAGTCGTTGCGGCTGCCGGCCACGATAATGCTGTTGCTACGGTCATCGACGCTGATTTTCAGATCGACCAGCGTCGCACCGTCGGCGGGATTATTGGATAGTGAAAGCAGCGGCCGTGAACCGGCTGTCGCAGGAGCAGCGGGTGTTGCCTGGCCTGGCGCGCCTGGCGGGGTCGCCGCCGGACGCGGGGCTTGTTGACCTAGGAAGAACTGCTGGAGAAACGTCGCCGTCTGACTGGCGTCGCCCTTTCTCAGCGTAAAGATCTTGATTTCCGATCGTGCGGCTGACACGACGTCCAGCTTGGAGATGAGAGCCATCAGCAGATCCATCGTCTTCGGCGGCGCGGAAATCAGCAGGCTATTCGACCGGATTTCCGGCGTGATATGCACGTCCTCCAGCAAGCCGGACTCCACGGTGCCGCCAGGACCGGGCTGCGAATAAAAACGCAGTGTCGTTGTCTTGGTGGTCGGTGTTGTTGGCGCGGTGGCGGCCGGGCGCTGCTGCTGACCGCCGAAGAAGGGGTTGAATTGATTTTGATTGCCAGTTGTAGTCGGG
>JANNLP010000754.1:0-22911 GCA_031396905.1 Gemmataceae bacterium | reverse complement strand
TTCATGAACTTGGTTTTGCAGTACTCATCAATCCAGATCTGCGATTCGGAATCGCCCCACGTATAACCCCAACTGAAGAACTGACCCTGGCTGGTTTGATTGCGGTCGCCGTCGTATTGATCAGGTAGGCCGGTGTCTTCGACGAGAAGTATGGTTGTGGACATGCCGTCTGTAACTTGATCGACCCTCGTCGGATCGGTTGGCCTTCCAGTTGTTTCAACATATTTCCAGAATGGCCGCCCTTTCGAATTCAGAAAATCTAGGGTTCCTAACCCCGCCTGACTCGACGCCGCGGTAATGTTGAATCCCATGCATACGACGTAGTCACAGGCTCCGGTCCCATTGCGATCCTTGGGCAATGACGGGCAAACCATGATCTTGATGTTGGTCTTTACGGTCTTGCCATTGTAATCACCTGCAGAATTCGGAACCGTACTGTCAAAGTCGGCCCTAAAGTTATACTTCGAAGCAATGGCATTCTCTTCGATATAGGGCAATATGTTCTGGACGAAGTTCTTCTTCCAGAACTGTTTGCCACCGGTCGCAGTGCGAGCGACGCGCTCGTAGGCCGTCCCGAAATCGCCGGTGGCCGTGTTTAAGGCATGATAGGCGATGCCCATCTGTTTCATGTTGTTCTGGCAGCGCAAGCGGTTCGCCGCTTCGCGTACTTTTTGCACGGCCGGCAGCAGCAGGCCGATTAGAATCGCGATGATCGCGATGACCACAAGTAGCTCAATCAGCGTGAATGCGCGTCGACGCGCGGAACGTAACATGTTGCACCCTCCGAAAAAAGGCACTTCAGCAAACGTAAATGGGGGTCCGACCTTGGAGCCCTCTCAGACTACACTCATCGGTTAATAGTTTCAATAGGAATTCGCGATTTTTTGAAGATTATTGGAAAAACGTGACTAGCTGGCCCGCTGCACTGCTTTCCCAGCGACCGCTCAACCGTTTTTACGGAGTGGAGCGCAGCGGCGCCTCCCCCGTTGTAGCACCACTCGCTGCCTTAAGATCTTCCAGTTCCTGATGCGCCTCGTTGTAACCGGGTGACTGAGTCACCGCGAGTTTGAGTGACTGAATCGCGCGGGCCGTCTCGCCCATGCCCTTGAAGGCCATGCCCAAATGGAAATGTGCCTGGGGAAAGTAATAAAGCAAGCTAATGGCGCGGAGCGCGTGTTCGGCCGCCCGTTCATATTCACCCATATATAACGACGCGCGAGCCAACCCATTGTGGGCGTGAGGTTCGTCGTCATCGAGGGCTAACGCTTTGCCATAAGCCGCCGCCGCCTCGGGCCAATTTTTTCGGGCATTGTGCATGTTGCCCATCATGCCGAACAGCAGTGCGCTTGACGGAAACCGGCGTTCGCATTCGGCAAGGCGCTCCAATGCGCGATCGGGATGCCCCTGATTGAATAGTACACTGGCCGTTAGCATGTCGGCCTCGGGTGAACGCCAACCGCTCGCCTCCAGCGCCTCGACTAGGGCAAGACACTTTTCAAATTGCCCGAGGGTGCCATATGCCTTAGCCAAGGCGATCGTGTATCTCGGGCGGTCAGGGTGAGCGCTGTGAAGCCCCTCCAGGAGTTCGAGCGCCTTATATTCCCGACCATGGCTGGAATGCACGATCGCCAAGTTGAAGCGCGATTCGTTGACGGCAATCTCGACAGCATTCATCGCCTCCGCCGTCGGCGCCGGGAGATAACCCAGGGCGACCAACTGTTCCACCGCCGCCGGGTCGTCCATCATGGAATGCTGCAGGTCGGCCGGGTGGCGGCCGTCCTCGCCCAGTTGCTTGTCCCAACTGGGAATCGTGCGAATTCCTTCCGGTGGTTTTTCGAATACCTGCAACAGCGGGCGGCCGTCCATGTCCAGGCCCACAGGCAATCCGAACAGGGTCAACACCGTCGGCGCGATGTCCAATAAGTTGTTGCCATAGATGCGATCGTCCTTGAGGATGCCTGGCCCGCGCATGGCCAAAATCCCGTACTCCCGGTGCCAGGCTACGGCAATAGCCTCCGCCGTTGCCTCGGTTTGGGTGGGGCGCAGATGATCGCAATGAAACCCGTGATCCGAAATTAAGATGACGGTTGTGTCCGCACCGGCGAGGTCCAACAACCGGCCCAGCATTTCGTCGTGGAACAAATACATTTCCCGCATCACGTGTTGGTACGTGCGAAAATCTGCGTCGGTCACCGTCGGCATTTGCGGCGGGTGATAAGGCATGAAATCATGCCCCGCGGCATCGAGGCCTTCATAGAACACTGCGAAGAAGTCCCACGGCTCAGCTTGCATGGCGCCAGTCGCCACGCTGTGGACCGATACGGTTCGGGCGAGTATCTCCACCAGTTTCCCGGGCCGAGGGTCGGTCGCCATGTCGATCCGGTCGATCTCGGGTATCAAACGTCCAATGTCCTGACGACCAAGCTCCACCGGGTGCATCCTCAAATCAGATATGAGGGGAATCAACGATGCCGGGTGCACACTGCCAGGAACAACTTCCCAGGGCTGGTTGGGATCGGCGGGAAGCCCCTCGAAAAAACGGTGGGATATGCAGACCCCCCGAATCGGCTCGGCCGGATGGCTCGCGTACCAGTTGACGACCACGCTTCTGAGTTGGCTCTGCGAGAGGATGTTCCAAAGTGCTTTCGTGGTCCGCGAAGTGCTCGATGACCACCGGACGCCAGCGCCGCCAGGAATCGGCTCGATAAAGCCCGTAATGCCATGCTTGTCAGCAGTTTTGCCCGTGGCAATTGAAGTCCACAGGATCGGGGATAGACGCGGTCGCAAGGTGGCGAGGTTGCCAATGACCCCTTCATCAACCAACCGCGCTAGATTCGGCATCAACCCGGCATCCAACAGCGGGTTGATGAACTTCCAATCGGCGGCATCCCAACCGATGAGCAGTACTTTGGATGCCAAGCGCGATTCGGACACAGCCATCTCCCAACAACGAAAAAACGGTTCATGCCGGGTTTTCAGCATGAACCGTATCGCTTTTCAGATTAATTCGGAAGACGGGAGATCAAGCCACGACAGCGGTAACGGCTTGGCGGCGCAGGCGACGGCGGGCGATCAGACCGGCCGCTCCTAGCGACAGCAACGCAAACGAGGACGGCTCAGGGACGGCTGCAACATTGATGGGAGCCCCCGAAGCCTCGTACGCGTATCTGAGGATCGTTCGCGAAGCATCGGTAATGGTTGGACCGAGGTGGATTTGCATCCAGCCGAAGTTAATTGCCGCAGTGGTTTCATTGAAGAAGCGAAATCCGACGTAGTTGTCGTCGCTATCGAGAATGAAAGCCGTTGCACCTGTCAACTCAACGTTCCTGTTAGTGGTGCCACCAGTGAAAACAGCGGTTCCATCGACCAATGTTCCTGGCGCCAAGTTGTCAATGAGGGTGAGGCTAGACCCGCCCGCGTCCATTAGCCCGTGTTGGGCAGCGGGGCCGGGTGCAAACCATCGGAGGTAACTGCCACCGTAAGGATTGACATCGAAACTCGCGAACGCCGCGCCCGCCGTCGCGTTTGTCCGCACGTTGACGTAAACGCCGGCGAAATTGACGGGAATTGGAATGCTGACAAGCCCGGTAGCGATGATTTGTGCTTGAGCTTGCGGGGCAAATCCCAGAACACCAGCGCCAGCCGCTACTGCGACAGCAGTGCCTGTTCTCGCCAAAATCCGGTCGGCTGTTGCGAGAAGCGCAGACTTAACGTTCGACATAGTCTCATCCTTAGGTGCAGACTCAGTTGGTACAGCGGAAGCGGTAGGTAGTTAACCTCACCGCTTCTTCACTTTATTTGGTTCTAGCCACGATAATTATCCGTAAAGTCCTCGTCAAGCGATTTTTCTGAATAGTCTCAACTTTCACTCGAACCCGCCTGCATAATCGGAACTGCACACTCAGTTTCTCGAAGAACCAGCGCCAGCTAAATGGTCATTCGAGTCATTGAGAGTCGCTGCAGGAGCGTCGTGTTACGGCGCAGAGTTGCCTTGGTAAATCCAATCTTAAGGCTTATGAAAAAATGACTTGCGCTGATTACTTCACGGACTTGCCGCTTTTTACTGCAAAGCGAAATGAACAGTCTTATTGTTAGGCCGGCGATCATCCTATTCGCGAGCGGTAGAGCTTTGCGTCGATGGCGCCGATCATCGCCTGGCGGTCGAGACCGGGCCGATTGAGAAACTGAATCACCTGGTCGATGGCAGGTTCCGGAGTGCTAATCAATTGGTGGTAATCGACAGTTTCCATGGTCGCCAATGGCTGCTGCTGAATAAATTCCCTGACGGCCGCGAGATGGCGCTCAAAAATGGGTGCCAGTGATTGAGAATTGCTGGCCGCCGATTTTCCGAGGGTTTGCATCATGGTGGATTGCGACTTGAGGACTTCCTGCATATCTCGGCGCATTAACAAGACTTGATACGGAAACCCGCGCGGCAAAAATGGCACCAACTGGGCAATGACTTTCAGGGCCTTGCCGCGAGCCTCTCCCATCCAAGTATTCTCAGCCGTGAGCCATTTGACTTTCTCGTACTCGAAGTAGCCCCGAGGGTTGCTGACGTCCGGCGGCCGATGTTCGTCGGTCAGCAATGGCACGCCGCCGGCGCGCAGCACCTGCATCATCAGCGACGTGCCGGACCTAGGTAAACCCGAAACAATGATGATCGGTTCGTCGTCTGTCACGCGCAGTACATCCACGGCTGGCAAGCCGAATTGTGAATTCATCAATTCTTTGTCATACGACCACGGTTCCGTCGTCAACTCTTAACTTCGTGATCGTTGACACTCGTTAGTTTAGACCAAAATGTTACGCCATCATCGACGTCATGAAAAGGAGCCATCATGATCCGAACAAAAGCACGCCCACGTGGATTCACTTTGATCGAGTTGCTGGTCGTCATCGCGATCATCGCGGTGCTGATCGGGTTGTTGCTTCCGGCGATTCAGAAGGTTCGCGATGCGGCGAACCGATCCAGTTGTCAGAACAACTTGAAGCAGATCATGCTGGCATGCATGAACTTTGAAAGCCAAAACGGAGCATTGCCTGCGGGCCTGCCGAGTTGCGTGGATCGACAATCCACCATGCCCGTGCCGCCCGGCTATTCCGGTGCGGGCGTAGGAACCGGTCCCAACTTGCCGTTGTGGTGGGTCAGCGGCACGCAAACCAATAACGCGAAGTGCTACGGACCAGGGTGGACCGTTCAGATTCAAGGTCAATTGGAACAGACCGCGATTGCTGACTTGGTTTACAAGGCGCTGAATGATTTTCCCGAAGACTTTATCGAGGCAAATCCGCCTGACAACTGGGACATCAAACGCGGATTTCTGGCGTCCATGGGCGCAAATATCACCAAACCCTGGCGATGTCCGGCCGCAACAACCACGGATGTTCTTTTCGCCAATGATCAGGCGCTTGCGCTGGAGGGATTACGAAAGGCGAACTATGCGGCTTGCTTCGGCGGCGATTCGTTCATTCATGCTGTTCCGCGCGACAGTACGAATCCGCCGAACCCTAATCCCAATATGTTGGGAGTCTTCGGCATTGTTCGCATCCAGAAGTTTCCGGCGGGAGCACGGCTGGGTCTTGGCAAAGGCACAAAAATCGGCGACATCACTGATGGGACGAGTAACACACTGGCGCTCAGCGAGTTGATGACGTGGGATGTTGCCAACGGCGAGTCCGACAACTTGCCCAGCAACGATGATTGGCGCGGCGTGTGGATTCTACCGGGCATCGGCGCCAACACCTTCACGGCAAAGTACCCGCCTAACTCCGGACAAAGCGATCGCATTCCCTCGTGCGGGTCCAATATTCCCGCAGGCCATCCCATGGCTTGTGGCCAAGCACTCAGTTCCGGGATTACCTGGGCATCGGCGCGAAGCTTGCACCTCGGCGGCGCCAACGCGGCGATGGCGGATGGTTCCGTTCGCTTTTTCTCTAACAAGGTCAAGCCGACGGTCTGGCAGAACATTGGCACTCGAGCTGGCGGTGAAGCCGACGTGAACGATTGACGTGGCGAAAATCGTTCTCACGCTTTTCACGGTTTGGCCACCAAATTCAACACAGTTGCTTGTTAGCATCTGACTTCGGCTCGCGGTGTCGCGGGCCGGTCGACTCGGACTCGCGCATTTAGGAGAACTATCGTGGCGAATATGCGAAGGCCCAGCACACTTAACCCGCGTTCAGCAAAACGCAATCATCGTTTTCGGCCCTTACTCGAGCGTGTCGAAGAACGGCTCGCACCCGCCTCGCTTTCGTTCCAACAGGGAGTCGCCGGTTATAACTCGACCACAGATACCGACTTGTTCTCGCTCGATCCGAATACCAATTTTGCCGACAATACGTTCATCAGCGTGGATCAACAGGATTTCGACAACGTTCATCATGGTTTGCTCCGCTTTGGCGATCTGTTTACCACTGATCCGATCCTCGAACCCAACAAGATCCCATTTGGATCGGTGATCAATACAGCAAACCTATCACTCAATGTGATCAACGAGTCCAACCTGGCGTGCTTGCTCAGCCTGTATCGCATGCGGGTGAACTGGGCCGAATCCACCGCAACCTGGAATTCATTTGGGCCGCTGGGCGGAATTCAGAACGACGGCGGCGAAGCCGAACGAAATCCCGACTTCATCCTTGATGACACGGCTACGCAGGGCCTAAAAAATCTCGACGTTAAGACATCGCTGCAGGCGTGGGCCGATGGCGTCGCCAATCACGGTTGGGCCCTCATCCAGTACAGCAGCAACGGCTGGGATTGGGAGTCGTCCGAGGCGGCATCGAAGCAGCCGCTGTTGACGATTGACTTCACTCCGCCGACTCCAGGCGGCAATGGCAATCTCACCATGATTGCCAGCAGTTTTACCGCCGTCGAGGGAGACAGTGGCCAGACCAATGTTGTGGTCCAAGTCGCACGGCGTGGCGGATTCACCGGCGTAGTGACTGTCGACTACACGGTAACACCCGTCAGCGCGACCGATCTTCAGGATTATGACAGTACCGGCCTGTCGGGTAAGTTGACTTTCAATCCCACCGACACCGTTCTGCCAATTAACATTCCCATCCTGGGTGACACCGCCATCGAAGGCACGGAACGGTTCACCGTGACGCTGACCACAACCGGCGGTGGCGCGACGCTTGGCACGACGACTGCTGCCGATGTCGTAATTGCCGACCAGGACGTGCTACTGAACGAAGTGTTCGCGAATGTTAGCGGCGCGGCCGACGATGGCTACGAGTACATCGAGTTGCGCGGCACGCCGAACGCCTCACTCAATGGACTGCAGGTTGTGATTTTTGAAGGCGAAACCGAAGAGGCCGGCGGCGGCGTCGGCGTCGCGGACATGGTCGTGAATCTGAGCGGCCAGACGCTGGGCAGCAATGGGCTTTTGGTTCTCACACCGACAAACTGGAAGTTCTCCCCAGCAGCCGGCACGAACAAATTGGTCGTGCCCGCCCTTGATAAAGTCGGTGGCGGAATTGAAGACTCTTCGTTAACCGTGGCAATTATCAAGGGTGTGCCCACGCTGACTGTCGGCACCGATTACGACTTGGATACCGGAACCAGTCTTAATGTCGGTCGCATTGATGCGACTGATCCGCTTTTTGGCGCCGACTTGCTCGACTCCGTCGGATGGACCGAAATGGGCGGTTCCGATGCGGATCGTCAAATCACTTACGATCAGCCCGGTGTGCGCCTGAATCAACCGCAAGCGCAGATTCCCGCGGATTCCGGCGGCACGTCATCGGACGGCGGCAGCCGCTTTGTAGCCAGTGCACTTCCTAACACCATCAGCGCCTGGTTCAACGGCGATGTGAAGTCGCCGACTGTGCCAGTTGCTTATGATTTGCCGCCTCGAGCCTATGTGAACAATCCGGCCGGCGCTCAGATGACACCCGGCGATACCAATGTTCAAAAGGTGATCACATTCCTGGTCAGTTCGTACAAGGTGGATGAAGTCTCGGGCAGCGTCACGGTGACAGTTGACCGTCTCGGCGATACCACGGGAACGACGACGGTCCAATATTCAACCGTCGATGGCACCGCCAAATCCGGCAGTGACTTTGGCAAAGTCACCAGTGGCACGGTCACATTTGATCCTGGTGAAGGATCGGACACGTTTTCTCTGAACATTGCCAACGACGGCATTCCAGAAGGATTCGAGTCGTTCAGCGTGAAGCTCTCCAACGCGTCGAATCCATTCCTGATTGCCACGAGCACGGCGACGATTCGCATCGAGGATGCCGACGCCAAGGTCAACACGTTCCAGAATGGCGACAACGTGGGCGACTATGCCGGCACGTTCGATGCGGGTATCTACGGCTGGCAGCCCAACTCGCCGTTCGGTTTTGATTTGACCGTAGCCGTCGATCAAGCCGATGCCAACGTGGTCACAGACCCGCAGCGGCCCGATCAAGGGCTTCTCCGATTCGACAATTTGTTCGGCAATTTGCCTGGGCAGGTGCCCATCGGCTCGAAGATTCTCAATGGCTTCGTCACCTTCAACGTCGTGAACCCGACCGAAGCGACGGCTCAGATTCGATTGTTCCGGATGAATCACGATTGGACTTCCTCGGCCACCTGGACCAACCCGACGCTGACGCCTGGCATCAACGACGGCGTTACGCCCAATGGATTGGAATCCGACGCGACTCCGGACGGTGTTGTGCCGACGCCCAATGTGTCAGGATTCGTCGATGTTCCGCTATCGCTTGACACCCTGCAAGCGTGGGCCAATGGATCGGCACCGAATTATGGATGGTCCATCGTCAACGATTCGGATAATGACTGGCAGTTCGTGAGTGCCGAGGGAATTGGTTCGGCCAACCGGCCGCAGTTGACGCTCATCTATCTGGCCCCGACCGGCGATGGCGAGATCGCGTTTTCCGAGCCGACGTTCGAGGTGAACGAAGACGCCGGGACTGCCACCCTGACGGTTCACCGAATCGCCGGCACGACCAATAATGTCACGGTCAATGTCGCCATTACTGGTGGCAACGCCATAGGTGCCGATTACGGCACTCCCACCGGTTCGCTCGTGTTTGGGCCGAACGACAAGTCCAAGAGCATCACGCTGCCAATCACCAACGATGGCAAGCTCGAAGCGAATGAGACTGTCGAATTTACACTGACCGGCACCGGCGTGACGTTCAGCCGCGACAAGGCGACGTTGGTCATTCGTGACAACGACTTTGTCGCCGACGGCGGCTTGGTTCGCATCAACGAATTCATGACCAACTCGATCGGCCAGGATCAGCCGTGGGAGTACGTCGAGTTTACCGGCACGGCTAGCTCGGGCATGGGCGGCTTGTACTTCCTGGCGATCGAAGGCGATAACAACCAATATCTCGGCGGCTCCGACTTCGTGGCCGATCTGTCTTCGAAGTCGCTCGGCAGCAACGGCTTGGCGCTGGTCAAGGCATTCAACGGCGGACATGTTACGCCCGATGCCAATACGACCTTGATTTTTAATAGTCTGTTCGACACCACCAATACGAACGCTCTGCGCGGTTTCGATAGCGATCATACCAACAGCTATCTGCTGATCTACAGCCCGACCGCGACGTTTGGCGAATACTTCGATTTCGATTGGAACAACGACGGCACGCTGGAGCTGCCGGCCGACGCGATGATCATCGACGCCGTGGGACAGAACGACGGCGGCGGCGGCGACATTGTTTACGGCGGTGTAAGCTTGTCGCTACCGTTGGACATCAATGGCCAACCAATTTGGGTGCCGGATCAGGTCAGTCGAATTCGAGCCAACACGACGGCCTCCAGCGCGTCGGCGTGGTTCTATGGCGATCACCTGGGCACTGACGATGCGTTGGTCTACGATACGGCCAAATCAATTGGCCTGCCAATTGCGGGCGCTGCCGCCAACCCGGGGCAAGTCAATGTCGCCGGTACGACACCGCTGGTCAGTCTGACGTCTGTAACCATCGGCGATGGTTCGGCTCAGCGATCAATGGTCAAATCGTTGACGTTGAACTTCTCCGGCATCGCCGATCGACTCCTGACCGACGGTATTGAATTCACCACTGACAAAGGTGCGCCGGTCGCTGGCGTCAACTTGAACATCGCCGGTATCAACTCCAACACCTGGACCATAACGTTTACAGGATCGCCGATCATCGGCGGCTCGTTACCGGACGGCCGGTACGAACTGACAATTCACGGCCTTAACATCATCGCCGATGGTCGTACTGTGGACGCCAAAAACGTCGGTACGGCTGGGACAAGTCGACAGGTCGATTTCCATCGCTTCTTTGGCGACTTCGATGGCGATGCCACGATTGCGGCATCGGACTTCATCCAGTTCCGACTCGCGCTGGGCGGCAGCAGCCCGACCTTCGACTTCGAGGGCGACGGCGCTGTGGCTGCCAGTGACTTCATCCAGTTCCGGCTGCGGTTTGGCGGGACGCTCCCGTAATGCGACTGTCAAGACTGGTGTTTCGCGTAGCACCAGCAAAGACGCCAGCGAAGCAATTCGCTGGCGTATTTTATTGCGCAACAACAGGGTTAGCCGCGACACGCAGTGGAGCGCGGAACGGCGCAACGCAATGTCACGTGGTTTATGATGCCTCCGGTCGTTATTTGGTCGCATTCATCCAATCTCCGTAGTACGACATGTGGAGGTATGTGATGCCGGAAACTCTGAACCATACTGCCGCGTTTGAAAAAGATGACGGCCCGTCGCCGACATATGGACCTGGCGCCAGCGTGATCGAGTTGTTCGGCAAGCACCTGCCGAGCCTTCGCGTCGTGCAATTGCGCGAACCGTTGGATGCCGAGGACGGCGCCGTGGAGCGGCCGAACTCGCGCGAGATGCCAGGTCCTTTGACGACCGGCCGCTACCAGGTGTTCGGCGAGATCGCCCGTGGCGGCATGGGCGCAGTATTGCGCGGGCGCGATCCCGACCTCGGCCGCGACATCGCCATCAAAGTCCTCCGCGAGGATCATCGCGATAATCCGAAGATGATCGAGCGGTTCATCGAAGAAGCGCAGATCGGCGGGCAACTCCAGCATCCGGGCATCGTGCCGGTGTATGAACTCAATCAATTCACCGACTGCCGGCCGTACTTCACCATGAAGCTGGTCAGAGGCCGCACGCTGGCGGCGCTGTTCGCGGACTGTCGCGATGCCGATGAACGACGGGCAAAGTACATCAGCGTTTTTACCCAGATGGCGCAAACGGTTGCCTATGCCCACAGCCGTGGCATCATTCACCGCGACTTGAAGCCTGCCAACATCATGGTTGGCAACTTCGGCGAAGTGCAAGTCATGGACTGGGGCTTGGCCAAGGTGCTCCCTTCCGGCGGCATCGCCGACGAGGAACGATCGCAATTGGCCAATCGAAGTCGCGCCATGTTTGCCGGAGCGGTCAGTGAAATACGTACGCTGCGCAGCACCGGCAGCGGCTCCGAAACGATGGCCGGCTCGCTTTTGGGAACACCGGCCTACATGGCTCCGGAGCAAGCTCGCGGCGACACCGCCCTGATCGACGAACGCAGTGATGTGTTTGGTCTCGGCGCTATCCTTTGCGAGCTTTTGACCGGCAAGCCGCCATTTACGGGTGAGACTCCAGCCGAGGTTCAGCGCAAAGCCGGCCTTGGCCAGCTCGACGACGCGATGACTCGACTTGATGCCAGCGGCGCGGAACTGGAGTTGATTGCGCTGGCGAAGCGCTGTTTGGCGGCGGAACCGTGGGACCGGCCGCGCGACGCCAAAGTAGTCGCCGACGCGGCGGAGGCCTACTTGACGGCCACTGCGGAACGAATGCAGCGAGCGGACCGCGACCGCGCCGTCGCCGAAGCGCGAGCGGTTGAAGAACGGAAGCGCCGGCGCGTGGCGCTCGCGCTGGCCGCCTCGGTGTTGCTGACGCTTGGTCTGGGTGGTGCAGGAGCTTGGTGGTGGAACGACCGAAAGATTACCGCCGCTCGAGATGCGGAAATTGCGAAGGCGACAGCAATTCAGGCCGTCGAACGTGGATTTGCCGAGGCCATTCAATTCCGCAACCAGGGTCGCTGGATTGAAGCTCAGTTCGCGGCGCGCAAGGCCGAAGATTCAATGCCCGCGGGGGCTGCGGCTGAACTGCGCAAGACCGCGGCTGACCTCCGGGCCGACTTAGGTCTGCTCATTGCTCTCGACGAACAACGTCTCAAATTCACCGGCGAGCGCGACGAAGTATTCGACGCCGCCGCCGCCAACGTGGGTTATGCCGCCGCGTTCCGCGACTATGGCGTTGACGTTGACGGCCTGGATCCGACAGCGGCGAGCCAGCGGTTTTCCGACACCATTCGTGAACCGGTCGCGGAAGCGATCGACCATTGGGCGCAAATGCGGTCATGGCAATTGAAGGACAGGGAAGGCTGGAAACGGCTCATGGAAATCGCCCAGGCCGTGGATGTCCCGAACCCGTGGCGACAACGTTTACGGGCGTCACGACTCAAAAACGAAAAGCACGCGGTCATCGAACTCGCGAAAAGTCCCGACCGTATCAACCAGCCGCCGATCATCTTGGTGGCGTTGGCTCGCAACTTGCGCAACGCCTACAACGAGGGCGGAATGGCGCACGAGGTCCTTTCCGAAGTCCGGCTGCGGCATCCCGGCGACTTTTGGATTAATTTCGAATTGGGTGAGACTTGTATGCGCAAGCTTGGCAGACCTGGTGAAGCGGTGCGATACTACAACGCCGCCCTGGTAGCCCGTCCACAAAACACACAAGTGCTCATGAGCATCGCCTGGGCGCTTTCGGGAGTCAACGATTGGAAAGAGAGTGAAGCAATTTGTCGGCGGGTGATGCTGACGCGTCCCGACTTTGATTGGCCGCACGGATTGCTTGGCTATGTCCTTTGGCGACAGGACCGTTTCGAGGAGTCGATTCTTGCCAGCCGGACAGCGATCCGGCTCAATCCACAAGGTTTCTGGTGGATACACAGGCTAGGTGTTGCTCTTCAACGAGTCAAAAAACCCGAAGAAGCCGAGGCTGCTCTTCGACAGGCATTGGTTATCGCGCCCGACAACGAAGAAATTCTAAAGGACCTCGCGGACCTCCTCCAGGAACAAGGCCGCAAGCCGGACTTTGAGGCCATCTGGCGTGATGCGGTGATCCGTCAACCCGATACGCTCGACCGATACATCCGGCTCGCGGAACAGACCAAGACGATCGCCGACTTCGACGCGGCGATCGCTTGCTTCCGGCGCATGATGGGTGTCAAAGTAAAAGATCCGGATCTTGGCGTGGTCCGTAAACTGGCCACGGCGCTGGATCGGCATGGTCGAAAACCGGACGCCGCGACCGTTTGGCGCGAAACCGCGGTGCGAATGCCCAATACATCGGACCCGGTTGTCAGCTTGGCGTTCTTATCGCGCGAGCCGGCCGACCTGGATGTCGCCGTGGCTGCGCTCCGCGACGACGCCAAAACTCAATCCGGCGATCTGGCGACGATCTATCGGACCATGTCCTCTCTGTTACGCATTCAGCGGAAATTCGTTGAGTCGGAAACGGCTGTTCGCGAAGCCATCCGGCTCGCTCCAAACAACTACGATTGCTACCGAACGTTGAACACCCTCTTGACCGATCTGGGTCGGCGCGCGGATGCGATTGAATCGCTTCGCACCGGCGAAAAGATCTTGCCCGATAACTCCACCCTGCACTTTGAATTGGGGAGCCATCTTTATGAATTGGGCCGGACCGATGAAGCAGTCGCGCCGCTACAACGGGCCGCTTTTCTCGACCGAGACAACAGATTTGCGTGGAACCTTTTAGGCTTTGCGCGGTCCCGGCAGGGCGAATTCGCCGGCGCCCGCGACGCCATGATGCATGCCCGCGATGCCGACCGGCGGAAGAATCCCACGGATCAACGGGCCGGCGCTACTTTTGATCAGCGGATGCGGGACATGTCGAGGGCGGCCGAACTGGCAGTCAACTTGTCCGCACTGGTCAATGGCACGGTGGAACCGAAAGACGCGACCGATCGAGTCAAGTTCGGACAGGTGTGCCAGTATCGCGGACTGTTGCCCCAGGCCATCCAATACTATCGCCATGCGTTTACCGAAGCGCCGAACTTGGCCACAACCTTCGACCTACACCAGGCGGTGTGCGGCGCGGTGAAGCTGAGTACGCAATCAAGAGGCGCGACAGAGGCCGCCGCAGCACGGCAACAGGCCCTCGACTGGCTGCGCTTCGACCTGCTGCGCGTGGACAAGTTGTTGATCGGCGATGAGCGGCAAATCGCCGACGCCCGCCGCTGGCTGAACCGCTGGCAACAGGACGAAAACTTGAACCCCGTTCACGAACCCGCAGCGTTAGCCAAGCTCCCGGCCGACGAGCGCGCCGAGTGGGAACGATATTGGAAGGACCTCCAGGCGCGATCGGCGAAACTCAAAGTTCCGGAAGCCAACATTGATTTGAGCCAATAGATGCGCGCTATCATCGACACGTATCACTTCTTCCCGTGCAACCGCTCGACCAGCGATAACTCAAGCTTCAGCGACTCGGCGGCGGGGACTTTCGAGTTTGCAGGATTTAGGCAGAACAAGTCCCAATCTTCGCGATTGTGGCCCCATTGACGGACGTGCCATTCGCCTTTTTCGGGATCCAGCGGAAACAAGGCGCAAATGCTGGGCTTGTACTGATAGGAATCGCCATCCTCGGCACCGATCGTATGCAGGACGCAGCCCTTGTTGAAGAACACGCACCAGCCGTCGGTGACGCGCAACATCGGCGCGCCTTCCTTCATGCGCTTGCTGAGGAAGCCTTCGTCTTCGACCAGTTTTCGTGCGGCCGGGTTCATCAGCGGCAATGCGCGTTTCAACACTTTATTGATTTGCTTCGCTTCCGCCGGCGGTACGGGCGGGCGGCCATTCTTGCAGCAGAGGCCCTCGCAACCCCGGCCAAACGTGCATTCAAACGTCGCTTCCTTGAGATTCACCACCGGCAAACTGTGCGCCATGTCGTCCTTCCCAGATGTATCGATCTTGTCATTCCCACGAACCGACTTCGATGCCGACTGGCTCCACCATCTTCGTCGCCCCGCGATCCAACGCGTTGCGCACCATTTGTACGGCTACAGTCTGCAATGTCAGGTTGGCCGTCTCCAGGCAATCGGCCAGGCCGCCCACCGGACTGAAATCGGGGTTCGGATTCACCTCGATGATGTACGGCTTGCCTTCGGGCGTCACGCGCACATCCACACGGGCCAGGTCACGGCACCCGATCAACTGGTATGCTTTCTTGGCGATACGGTCGAGCTTTTTGCGCACAGCAGGGTCGATTTTTGGCCGATAGTCGGGCGGCGTCGCTTCGAAGTCCTTGGATTCCGTGTTCCACTTCGAGTCGTAGGTGATGATGCCCCACTGATTGTTCGGCGTGAAAGTGTACTCATAAGGCGGCAGCACGGTCAGCTTGGGAGCTTCGTACAGCGCAATGTTAAATTCGCGGCCGGGGATGAACTGCTCGACCAACGCCGGCGGGCCGAACTCCTCGATGATGAACTCGACGCGTGCCCGGTACTCATCGTCATTTGTCACAACGCTATTCTGGGCTACGCCGACGCTGGCGTCTTCGCAGGCCGGCTTGACGATCACTGGCCAACCAAGTCGATTTGCTTTTGCCGGTAGCCGTTCGACGACCGCAAACTTGGGCGTCGCCAATCGCGCCGACTGCAGCAGCCGCTTGGTCAGCGGTTTATCGCGGGCCATGACCAGGCATTGATGCGGGCAGCCCGTGTACGGCAAACCCATCCATTCGAGCAGCCCGGCGGCAAACGCCTCGGTGGCGCTCATCTCCGGTACGCCTTCGAACAGGTTGAACACGACGTCCGGCTCGAGTTCACGCAAGCCGTTGACGATCTTGCCCGGATCGACATGCGCTCCAAGCCGCTCGACCTCAAAGCCGGCCGCGGTCAGCACCTTGTCCGTCTCGTTGACCGTGTAGACGATCTCGTGCTCGGAGTCGGCGTCCGGGTGGCTCGCCGGCAAAGTCGGCTCATTGTAAAGGATTACGACGCGCGTCATGTTAAACGTTGTATCGATGCGACGGCGAATGGCAGTTCAAGAAAGTCCCAAACGTCGAGTGGCCGACTGAACGACGGCATTGACGAGTTCGGCGTGCGACATGTTCATGGCCCGGGCGATCAGCACGATGTCGCCGGTCTCGGCGTTGAGGCCGGGCAGGGGGTTGGCCTCCAGGAAATACGGCACGCCGTCGCGGATGCGGAAGTCGATGCGGGAAATGTCGCGGCAACCCAACGCGCGATAAGCGGCCAGCGCATTCACGTCCAACGCGGATTTGGAATCCGGTTCGCGATACTCATAACGCACCTGATTCTCCCAATCGCGCTTTACTTCCAAGCTGTAAACAAACTCGGCCGTCTGCTTTTTGGGAATGACATGCATTGCGCCGAGCACGCGCGGTGGGTCGTTGCCAACGACACCTACTGTTAATTCATCACCGGCAATGAACTCTTCGACCAACACCGGCTGCTCGTAGTCGCGAAACAGTGCGGGCAACCGTTCAGCGAGTTCCGCCGGCGAATGCACAATGCACTTACCGCGAACACCTTTGCTGGAGCCTTCCCATGCCGGCTTGATGATGGCTGGGTAGGGAACCGCGTTCGCATCATACGGTTGCTTGTTGGTGACAACGAATCCCTTCGGTACTGGAATACCTGCGGCGGCGACCAACCGCCGTGCGACATCTTTATCGAGACCGACTGCCAGCGTCAGCGGATCGCTGCCGGTGTATGGCACGCCCAACATCTCGCACACGGCCGGTACACGCGCTTCCCGGCTGCGGCCGACGCCGGTGCCTTCGGCAATGTTGAAAACCAAATCGGGTGGAGACTGTAAGAGATGTTCAATGAACGCTCGACCATCGCCGAGTTCGACGACCGTGTGGCCATGCGACTCAAGAGCTGTTCGTAGATCGGCAATGGTGGCAGGGCTATCAAACTCTTCCTGCCAATCGTCCGGCCGCCCCGCTTCCGAGGCGGCCGATTTCAAAGTGACTGCGAGTCCGATCTTCATTGCCTAATCACTGTTGACGTACAGCGAGATCAGACGTCCGTTCTTCTGCGCGATCGGCAGCGTCGCCGGCGATGGATCGGCATCGACTTCGTGCCCATGCCGTCGCGCCAACCGCTCGTTGTGCTCCGGCACCAGAGCCGTCTTCGCGCCGGTGAGCAGCGCGCTGACGCCACGGGTCCGCGTCATGTGTGACGTCGATGGCTTGTCTTCCGCCTGGTAGCGAACGAGCAAACCTTCGTAGTTACGCAAGACCACGGCATCGTCGGATGCACTGACCATGTAGTTCGGCATCAGCGGAATCTTGCCGCCGCCGTGCGGGCTATCCACGACATAGGTCGGCACGCCTAGCCCGCTCATGTGGCCGCGCAAGCCTTCCATGATCTCCAAGCCCTTCCAGATGGACGTGCGGAAGTGGCCAGCTCCGATCACCGGATCGCAATGGAAGATGTAATACGGCCGCACTTTGATGCGCAGCAAGCCACGCATCAACTCGCGCATCGTATCGAGGTCGTCGTTCACGCCTTTGAGCAACACCGTGTGGTCGTTCACCGGCATCCCGGCTCGGAGCAACGCCTTGCAGGCCCGCTCCGTCTCCGGAGTGATCTCGCGCGGGTGGTTGAAGTGCGTCTGAATCCAGACCTTCTCGGCCGACGCCAGCAGGTCGATCAAACTCGGATCGAACAGCTTCTGCGGCAGCGTCACCGGCACCCGCGTGCCGATGCGGATGACATCCACATGATTAATGTCGCGCAGGTTGTCGAGGAAGTACTTCAACTTGGCGGGCGGCAGCGTCAACGGATCGCCGCCGCTGACGATCACGTCCTTGATTTCTTTGTGGTCGCGGATGTATTCGATCATCCGCTCGTCATCGCGGCCGACGGCGTCCCAGCCATCGCGCACCATCGTCGTCCGCTTGCGTGTGCAGAAGCGGCAATACATGGTGCAGACATGGGTGCTGACAAGCAGCACACGATCCGGATAGCGATGCGTCAGGCCCGGCACCGGCGAGTCTTTATCCTCGTCGAGCGGGTCTTCCAATTCATAGCCGGACGGATTTTCCGCTTCCAGCGACGACGTGACCGACTGCAATCGAATTGGATCGAGCGGATCGTTCTGGTCGATGAGCGAGAAGTAATACGGCGGAATTGCGAGTTTGTATTCCGCTTCCAATGCACCGATGGTCTCAAGCTCGACGTCGCTGAAGGGCAACAGATCGCGAAGCTGTCGGACCGAGCGCACGGCGTTCTGACTTTGCCAGCGCCAATCTTCCCATTGATGATCCGGAACCTCGCGCCACATCTCATGACGGCGCGGACGACTAGGAGGCTCATCATCAACAGCAGAGGCAGACACGGTGAGCGGCAAAGTGAATCCGTTTGCCTGCTCGTTTGAAAAACTCATCGCCTCGGAATCCTCCGGGGTCGTTGGGGTATCCTGCGCTGTCGCTAACCTCCGATGCGGCGGACAGTTAGATGCGGCAGCGCGGCCCATGCAATCGTCGCATCCTACCCGGCATGAACAAAAATACAAGCCCATTGAATCGGAATTTTCGACAAAATCAAAAAGTCCGGCCCGAGATTCGCTAGAGACTCGCGCGACGCGGGGTTGACGGTGTTGACTGAATTTGAGTG
This sequence comes from Gemmataceae bacterium, assembly GCA_031396905.1. Classification (GTDB taxonomy): domain Bacteria; phylum Planctomycetota; class Planctomycetia; order Gemmatales; family Gemmataceae; genus JAIBBI01. The sequence continues at coordinate 4,245 of JANNLP010000754.1, read as the reverse complement.
AAATCGACCAAGCGATGTGTCCCGTCAATGTGATAATAGTCGCTATATTATAATACATAACTATATAGATATGAAGTTCTATTTAGGGTTGATTGATGTGGTCGGCGAGCGCGCGTATTGGCTTGTACATATGTCCGTAATAAGCGCAATCCAACGGGAGAAATGAGATCATTTTGTCGACGGTGTACCTATAATGTAGTTTCGCTGTAGTCTTTGATTGGCCACCCGGACCCTGCCATGTCGTCGCTTGATCTGCTCACGCCGCTGAAGCGCTATTTCGGGCATGACTCGTTCAAACCGCTGCAGGAAGCGATCATCCGCGATGTGTTGGCGGCGTGCGATGTCGTCGCGCTGCTTCCGACCGGCGGCGGCAAGAGCTTGTGTTATCAACTGCCGGCCCTGGTGAGGCCGGGTCTCACGGTTGTCGTGTCGCCGTTGATTGCACTCATGAAAGATCAGGTTGATGCCCTCACGGCCGCAGGCATCTCGGCGACGTTTCTCAATTCGAGTTTGGCAGCGGGCGAATCGCGCGAGCGGCTCAAGGGACTTGGTGCGGGCCAGTACCGGCTGCTGTACGTCGCGCCCGAGCGTTTGATGTTGGGTGACTTCCTGGCCGACATGCAGCGGTGGAACGTGTCGGCCGTCGCGGTGGACGAAGCCCATTGCATCAGCGAATGGGGTCACGACTTTCGGCCAGAATACCGCATGCTCTCCCGGGTTCGAGAGCTGTTCCCGCAAGCGCCGTTTCTCGCGCTGACGGCGACGGCCACGGAGCGCGTCCGCGAAGACATCGTGAAGTCGCTGCGCTTGCGCAATGTTCGCCGCCACGTCGGTAGCTTCAATCGGCCCAATCTCAATTATGTTGTGACGGAAAAGTACGACGCGTATCCGCAACTGTTGGCGTTTATTCGCAAGCGCAAAAAAGAAAGCGGCATCGTTTATGGGTTGAGCCGCAAGACGGCCGACTTGCTGGCCGAGCGCCTCAGCGGCGACGGCATCCGTGCCGTGTCGTATCACGCCGGCATGACGCCCGAGGAACGCAGCCGCAATCAGGAAGCGTTTATCCGTGATGATGCCGATGTGGTATGCGCGACCATTGCCTTCGGCATGGGCATCAACAAGCCGAACGTCCGCTTCGTCGTTCATTACGATCTGCCCAAGAACGTGGAGGGCTATTACCAGGAGACTGGCCGAGCCGGGCGCGATGGCTTGCCGAGCCAATGTTTGCTGCTCTTCAAGGCCGCCGACGCTTTCAAATTGCGCGGCTTCATCAACGACATCACTGATCAGGCCGAGCGCGAGCGGTCGCATCAAAAACTCAACGAGATGGTCCACTTTGCCGAGAGCAGCGGCTGCCGCCGTGCCGCGCTATTGGCTTACTTTGGCGAAGCCTGGCCGCACGGCGACTGCAAGGGTTGCGACAATTGCCTCACGCCGCGCGAAACCTGCGATGGCACCCTCGTCGCTCAGAAACTCATGTCCTGCATCTTCCGCATTCACGAAAAGAGCGGCTTCGGCATGGGGATGAACCACGTTGTGGAAGTACTCGTTGGTTCCATGTCGCAGGGTGTCATGCAGAAGCAGCATCACGAGTTGTCGACCTATGGCATCGGTAAAGACGTTCCGAAAACCGAATGGAAAAGCATTGGAAGAGAGTTGATGCGGCTTGGCTTGATTCGCCAGAACAATGAACGCTTCGACACGCTGGAACTGACGCCGCTGGGTCTGATGACATTGAAGCAGCGCACCCCGGTGCTGCTGACCAAAGCCCTCACCGTCGAGGCCACCGAAGCGGCGGCCACCCGCACTGGCGCGCCAACACTGGAATGCGATGAAGCGCTGTTCGAACAACTCCGCGGCCTGCGCAAACGCCTGGCCGACGAACACAGTGTGCCAGCCTACGTGATCTTTAGCGACGTGGCTCTGCGGCACATGGCGCGACAGTACCCGACGGAACCGACAGCATTCCTGCGCATCAGCGGCGTCGGCGAAAAGAAGCTTGAAGACTACGGAACCGCGTTTATGGATGTGATCCGGTCTTATCTGCAATCGAACCCGCGCAAGTCGTTTGAAGCCGAGTCACCAGCGCCAACCCGATTTCGATCCAAGAAACTGAACGATACATCGTGGGTATCATTGCGAATGTTCCGCGATGGTCGAAGCGTGCCGGAGATTGCCAAAGAACGGAGTCTCGTCGCCGGAACAATCTACGGTCACCTCTGCAACGCCATCGAAGCCGGTGAACAACTCGACTTCGATCGCCTCGTACCGCTTGCGCAACGCCAGGCCATCGAAGCAGCCTTCGCCGAATTCGGCGACAACATCCACGGCGCCATTGAACGATTGGGCGAAGGTTTCGACTTTGGATTGTTGAAAGTGCACATGGCGATGAAGCGGAGATGATCATCGGCGACGACCAAAGGTTCGCCGCGAGAATGCCGATATCAACCTGAAAGTAGTCTGCGAACTTCCGCATCATCTGCCGGCTGAATGGCTTCTTTCCGGCGAGAACTTCGGAAATCGTTGACTTTGGCAACGTCAAATCACGACTGATGGTCGCTCGTGTCATACCTTTGGCCTCCATCAGATGCCGCAACATGTCGGCGTCGGAAGCGGGGCCGATGGCATGATGTTCGTCTTCATAGGTGCCAATCAAGTCAGTTAGGGCGTCGAGATAGAGTTCCTCGCCTTCATCGAGTGGTTCCCGCGCCGAAAGTTGGTCGGCGACTGATTGGGCTTCCTCCAAATGTTCTTCCGAGCGAATCGACATCAATGGGAATGCCTGGATCATTTTCAAATATGAGGCTCGGTTCTTCCGGTTCAAGCGGTAGGTATGTTTGGTCGGCATCTGGAGGTCCCTCGTCGTATTCGGCCCGCACCCCGCTTGCACCCCGCTCCGTCGCATCTGTATGCTAAACTATATCGCCACGGACCTGCTTCGCGAAAAACACCAACTATGGCCGAACCGCTGACGATCACCTGTAACTCATGCAAGAAGCCGCTCAAGGTGCCGCCGGCCGCTATGGGCAAGAAAGTCCGCTGCAAGAAATGCAAGGCGATCAATAATGTGCCGGCCCGGACCACGCCGCTCACCTTCGAGGAAGAAGCGGGCGACGCCAAGAATCCCTACCTCGTCACTGAAACCAGTCTAGCCAACCTTTGCCCGCACTGTGCTGCCGACATCGATCCGCCGGATGCGCGAATCTGCCTGAACTGCGGCTACGATCTCGAACATCGCGAACGCCGCGATAGCCGCGTCGTCGAGGAGCGCTCGGCCGCCGACTTTATCATCTGGCACTTGCCGACGCTGGCGTGCTTTCTCGGCATCGTTGCCATCATTGTCGGCTGCTGGTACTATCACGCCAAATTGCCGGACCATGTATTGGGCGAAAAGTACGCCAAGTCCATTCACGAAAACCGCTGGAACTACTTCGACGACGAAAATGCCGAGTGGACCGGCCTGATGTTCCACTGGGGGATCCAGGTGTGGGGCATCGTCATCGGCCTGTTCATGATATGGAGGTGCGCCGTGTTCATTTTCAAACGCTGCTACTTTCAGTTCCTTCCGCCGGAAAAGCGGGTGCTGCAGCTCAAATAGCCAAGAAACTGTCCGTTGACCATTGACTGTTAGTGTCTCAATTTGCCACGGCGTGAGAAATTGACTTCTTTGTGTTTTCCTTTGTGATCTTTGTGTCTTTGTGGCGAGATTTTAAGACCAACCACGAAGACACAAAGACCACGAAGGAAGCATGAAGAAAACCAAACTGCGACAACTACCGACACTCCGATGGTAGTTTTTTCCGGAGCCTACAGCTGCTGCATAAACGCCACCAGCGATTGCTTCTCATCCGCTGTCAGCTTCGTTTCCAGGATGAGGTTGAAGAATTCGACCGTGTCCTCCAACGTCAGCAACCGGCCATCGTGGAAGTAGGGCAGCGCTTCCTTGATGCCGCGTAGCGGGAACGTCTTGATCGGCCCCTGCGCCGTCGCCATCAGGCCATTGATCATCTGCGGCTTGTAGAAGCGTTCGACTTGCAGATTATGCATCGAGTTGTCCGTGTAGTACGGTGCCGGATGGCAAGTGCTGCACTGGGCCTTGCCGAAGAACAGCGCTTGCCCTTTCATCTCTGGCGAGTCGGCGGCGAATTTCTTCGGATTCAACTTGCCATCAATGCCCAGGTTCGGGGCCGGCGGGAAGTCGAGCAGGTTCTGCACTTCCGCCATGAAATGCACGTGCGTCGAACG
>JANNLP010000728.1:0-2587 GCA_031396905.1 Gemmataceae bacterium | reverse complement strand
GTCATGACCATTACCATCACCGATCCGATCTTACTTGCCGAACTGAGACACATTGACGGGTCCGTCGATTTAACCGACCCGCACGGCAAGCTCATCGGCACGCTTTTAGTCGAAGACGAATGCAAACTGCCGCCGGGCGTTAAGTCACCATTCTCGGACGCGGAAATGGCCGAACGGCGAAAGGATCGAACCGGGCGTCCTCTGGCAGACATTCTCCGTGACCTTGAGGCCCGACAATGAGGTACGAGGTCATTTGGCTGCCAATCGCGGAAACAGAACTTACGACGATTTGGCTTGCTTCATCGAAACGCAAAGCCGTCACGACAGCGGTAGCGGCGCTGGATGTACGCCTATCCCGCGCTCCGTTATCTTTGGGCGAGTCCCGCGATTCGTCCGTGCATCGCGTTGCGTTTCGCCCACCCATCGGCATCGAATTTGAGGTCATCGAAGACGATAAGCGCGTCATCGTTCAAGGTGTGTTTGAGATACACCGACCATGACAGTCGAAATGTCGGGGCAGCACGTTGTTTCGCACTTTGACTTTCCCCCGCCAGCCGGTAAACAGTTCCCAACCATCCGTTCACAGGGATTGTGATTCATGTATTACAACAAGCGTCGGCTGTTTACCGCCAGTTGTCTCGCACTCATCACCTCCGCGTTTTCGTTTCAAATGCGGCAGAACATCGGCGATGATCTGGGTGCGACGTTCAGTCTGACTAAAGAGGCCGTCGGTTCGCTCATGGGCGGGCAATTTCTCGGCATGGCCCTGGCCATGCTGGTGTTCGCGCCATTGTGCGATATCGTCGGCATGGGCAAGGTGCTCAGCCTGGCATGGTTGTGTCATGCGCTCGGTATCTCCGGGACGTTGTTCGCGCAGGAGATTGCCGGGCAGAACTTCGCACCAGCCATTGCTTCAACACTTGGCGGACTATCCGCGGGCATGAAGAGCACGCTGGGTTTCTCGCTGCTGCCTGATATGGGCCACGATCAAAGCAGCTTCTGGGTGTTGTGGCTGGCGGCGTTCCTCGTCGGCTCGGCCAATGGCCTCGTCGAGATTGCGATCAACCCGTTGGCTGCGACCCTATACCCCGAAGAAAAAACGCATAAGCTCAACGTGCTTCACGCCTGGTGGCCGGGCGGATTGATTGTCGCCGGCGTGCTGGCCTTATTCCTAATCGACCCACTTTACGGTAAGAAACCTGATGTCTTCAAATACGTGATCGACCCGGCTGCGGCGGGACTTGCCGGCGTCACTGCGGCCTGGCCATCCTGGAAACTTAAGTATGCATTGATCGCCATTCCCTTGGTGCTTTACGGCTTCACAGCACTCGGTCAGCGCTTCCCAAAGTCCGAGCGTGTGCAGGCCAATGTATCGTTCGGTGAGATGTTCCTGCAGATGATCCGGCCGCTGTTCATCGTATTGGCATTCTGCATGTTGTTGACCGCCAGCACGGAGTTGGCGACCAACTCGTGGATGGAATCGATTCTGAAGCGCACCGCCAACGTGTCCGGTACGCTGGTGTTCATGTACATCGCGCTATTGATGTTCGTGCTGCGGTTCTTTGCGGGGCCGCTGGTTCACGCGGTTTCGCCAATTGGCTTGATGTTCTTCTGTTCAATCCTGACGGCAGCAGGGTTGTACTGGCTCAGTATCGTGGACACGCCGACGACGGCGTTTGTCGCCGCTACCGTGTTTGCCCTCGGCATTGTCTTCTTCTGGCCAACGATGCTCGGCGTGACGGCGGAGCGGTTTCCCAAAGGCGGCGCATTGCTGCTCGGCCTGATGGGTTGCGTCGGTAATCTGGCCATCTCGCAGACCACGCCGATGCTTGGCGCGATCTACGATTCCAACACGGCCCACAATGTGCCGGAACGTTATCTCCATGAAAAAGTCCCCACTGCCAAATCGAAGCTGCCGGTGCTGGATAAAGCCGGTAACCCGTTGACGGAGATTCCGCTCATCAAGGAAGAGGCGGTTCCGAAGTGGATGCCGGCCCAAGTCACCGAACGCATCTACCCCGCCGGCGGCAAGAAGGTTGATCCCGTCGCATTGGGACTCATCAAACCCAACATTGAAGCCGGCGAGGAACCCAGCGAACTCTACCAGGCCGTCGCTGTGGCCGAAGTTGAGGGTGCGCGCTGGGCGTTCCGATGGACCACGGTATTGCCTGTAATCCTCACGTTGATCTTCGGCCTGATCGCGCTTTATGACATGATGCGCGGTGGTTATCGCGCCGAGAGAATCTAAGAAATACGCTTCTGCGAAGCGTCGCTAAACTGAGTGGATGGGACGACGATTTACCTTTCTCGGCACCGGCACCTCCACGGGCGTGCCGTGCCTGGCCTGTGATTGCGATGTGTGCCAATCAACGAATCCGCGCAACCGCCGGCACCGGCCCGGCGCAATGATCACAACCACATCCGGCCAGAACATTCTCATCGACACGCCGCCCGAATTGCGCGTCGAACTGTTGAACGCCGGCGTGAAAATGATCCATGCGGTGATGTTCACGCACTACCACGCGGATCATCTGTTCGGCATGGACGACCTGCGACAATTCCCCAAGCACCTCAACGGTCCGGTGCC
>JANNLP010000688.1:0-2890 GCA_031396905.1 Gemmataceae bacterium | reverse complement strand
ACACGCCTGCCCGAACGGGTTGCGGCCATAGCGATCACGAACCATGTCCGGCTCCTGGTTCAGATCAAAGGCTTTGAGCCGCGGGCTCTTCACGAGTCGGGCGGCTCCGCCATACAGAGCCTGGTGATCGGCGGATGGCGCCGGCGCTCCCGCTTTTCCAAACTCGGCATCCACGTCTTTCAACAAGTCCATGCGGCGATCAAATCGGGAATCCGTGACATCTTTGGGGCGTTCGACGTTTTCCGGCATCTTGTTCGGGTCCGCGACTTGGAGCGGCGCGTATTGCATACCGAGGAATCCCGACCCCGGCGCGCCAACACCGCCGCCACCACGTCGCCGCGAGACGGAGACAAACCCCGGCAGATCAAAGTCGGGATCGCCAAGTTCTTTTGCGGCATTGGACCCGAACGTGGGATACTTGATCGCGGCAGTCGGAACATAGCCCGTGTGCAGTTGATAAGCCGCGCGCGGGTGAGCACCTTCTTTGTTGGTCACAGAGCGAATCAGCGAGATGTCATTCATTTGCGCGGCGACTTTGGGCCACAGATCCGCGATTTGAATGTCCTTCGCAGCAGTCGTGATTGCTTTGGTTTCGCCGCCGTTCGCATGACCGGGCTTTGGATCAAACGTCTCGAGTTGGCTTGGCCCTCCGTTCATGAACAGCAGGATGCAGGCCATGCCGTTCTTGCGCAACTCGCCGGCTTGGAGTGACATCGTGTCGCCGAAGCTAAGTGACGTGGTGGCCACAGCGCCGGCTGCCGACCAGCGGAGAAACGACCGGCGATTTAGCACACCGTCGCGATTGCAACAAACATGAGTCAGCGATTGCGCGGACATGGTCATCTCCTACATTCACTTTCGTGACAGGAACTCCGCCGAGTTCAGAAGTGCCCAGAGCAAGTCTTCATAGGCTTCGGATCGCTTGCCGACCTTCCTGATGTAAGCGATGGCTTTGTCGGCTTCTTTGTCCGACGGCTTGCGCGCCAGCGATCGCAAGTACACCGCGCGGACTGCGTCGTTGTCCTGCGGATACGCGTCCAGAATTCGGCCAAGAAGATTGGTTCCGGTTGCCCGCACCTTAGCTTGAATGTCCGGGCTGTTCATCAGGATCAGGGCCTGCGGAATACTGCCCTCAATTTCATCGGGCTTCAGCGACGGATCGAAACGAAACTCATTGATGAAACTGGCTTCCAGTCCGACCGCGCCCCGTCGGCCAGGCATCGGCCCATAAGATTGTTCGCGCTGACCGAGTGGCCCCAACGGGCCCAGCACCGTGACCAGTGAATCCCACAGAGTCTCGGCCGTCAGCCGTTTTGGCGTCGATCCAGCGAAGTGTAGATGTGTGTCGGCTGACTCGCCGGGCCGCAGTTCCCGTTGATACGTTTCGCTGTTGCAGACCAGTCGCATCAATCCTTTGATGTCATACTCAGAACCCTTGAACGAAGCCGATAGCCGGGCCAACACATTCGGCATGACGACAGGTCGGCCGGGGCCGAGGTCGTCGACGGGCATCGAAAACGACTGGCCCATGAGTTCGCCCCACATTCGGTTGACGAACGCGGCGGCGAACCAGAAGTTTTGTGGCCCGGCGATGGCATCCGCGAGTTGTTGCCGGCGTTCACCATCCGAAACAAACACACTCGTGGACGGTGCCGAGCCATCCAGGAACTTCGGCTGCATCAACGTGGTTTTTTTGGGATCGTCCTTGTCCGGCATGCGATGCCGACCGCCGGGGTTGCTGGCCAGCGTCGCCACGATCTGCGGCGGCATGTTCAGGCCAGTCACGCCGTATCGCACCTTCGAGAAGTACGCCGCAAGCTCATGAAACTGTTCCTGTTTCCACGCATCAAACGGGTGATCATGGCACTGGGCGCAACCAAGTTGGATGCCGAGAAATACCCGCGCGGTTTCGGAGGCCCGCTCTTCCGTCTGGTCGTCGCCATTATGGGCAAGCAAAAAGAAGTTGGCACCGGCACTGGCTTCCGGTTCGGCGACTCTTATGTCACCCTTCGCGGTGAGCATTTGTTTGGCAAGTTTATCCCAGGGAGTGTTGGCCGCGAATTCACGCTCGAGCCACATTTGCAGCGACGGCGTCATCGCCAACACCCGGCGGTCGCTGAGCTTCACTGTGATCACGTCGCGCCAATATCGCATCCAATGCTTGGCGAACTCGTCGCTGGCGAGCAGCTTGTCGATAAGCTTGGCCCGCTTTTGCGAATCCTTGTCGGCGGCGAACTCGCGCACGTCGGCCGGCAACGGCAGTTGCCCCGTGAGATCGAGATACAAGCGGCGAACGAATGCCTCGTCGCCAATTCGTGGAGCGGCTTTGAGATGATCCTGTTTCAATTCTGCCGCGATGAGCTTGTCCAACTCGGCGGCAATAAGTGGCTTTGTCGAGACGCCGCGCCAGGGTTCGTCGGTCAGTACATTCGACCGCGGAGCCAGTGGCGTGGCCGGTCGCACTTCGCCGGCGGGTTGCTGCGGCGGTCCGGCCAATGTCGCGCTGGCACTTATCAATAACAAGCTGACGAATTGCCGCATGGCCGTGGTCTCCGCCCTGCGAAATCGTGGAGATTTCATGCAGTCAAATATAGGTAACAAACCCCCCGCAAGGGTCGCAGTATCGAATGTGACAGGTGAATGTGTAATGAGAAAAGAACAACCCCCGGGGGGCGTCCCGGAGGTTGAAGGCAGTCGGAATTGTTTTGAGATTATCTTGGCGCGATGACCGCAGCCGGCACTCGACCAATCGCGCCGGATTCGGCCGCGGCCGCTGCTTGATTCTGTGCCTGCATCGTCGCTAACTCACGCGACAACGGGAAGCTCGGCTCCGGCGGAAAGTACTGCGGTCGATGTTTCAGGTAGTGCGGGCTTGGCAGCGTCATGCCGG
>JANNLP010000674.1:0-1566 GCA_031396905.1 Gemmataceae bacterium | reverse complement strand
ATCGCCGAGAGCTGCGAAGAACCCATCGGGATAATGGCCAATCAAACCCTTGCCCGGGTCTTTCGCATCCGGCACGAAGTCGCCCGGCTTGGTCCAGGGGATGGCCAATTCGTCCGCCGCTTCGACGACTACGATGGTCTGCGACGTACCATCCACAATGTCCCTAATCCCACGTGCCGCACCACCGGGCCGTGGGGCGAAAAAGCCTTTCTCTCCACTGACGCCCAAGTATGTCGTCGTGCCCGCCGGACTGTTTTGTCCTGGTGCGACAAACGTCGCGGGGATCTTGGCGATCAGTTTCTTGTTGTGTTCGCTATCCCAAGGTTCATCTAACTTGAATTCGTTGAATACGGCTCCGCCCTCAATGTACGGCGATACCAGCACGCGCCAACTCAGTAGAGGTTTGCCATTCTTGTCGTATATATCGGTGGGAAACCTGCCATTGTTGGCGTCGTGATACGAATGCAGCGCCAGAACGATCTGCCGGAGATTGCCAAGAGAATGACCGTTGTGTGCCGCTAAGCGCACGCGCTTGGCGAACCTGGGCAGTTCGCGATCAATAATTGCTTCGTCAATGCGGAGGGCGAGTCGATCACCCTCGATACCCAACGGCGCGAGGCCGGTGAATGCGGCGACAACGGCACTGGCTTCCGATTCGTTCGGCATCGCTTTGGCCGTGGCCTTCGTGAACTCCTGGAATTGCTCCCGCAAGCGCGCGGCGGCAGTCGCGTCGGCGGCCTGCACGTGTACGACCGCATTGAGTTTCGGTGTGGTTTGCACTTGAAGATTCGCCCACTGCATGCCGCGCGACAATGTCACCATTGTCCCTCCGCCTGCACTTTCGGGCAAAGACGGCATAGTCTCCTCCGCCACACGACGAAAATCAGCACCGACACCAAAGGCCACACATACGGCAGCCGCCTTCCCATCGCCCATCGCCGCCGCCAAATCCGGGCGAGCCACCGGCTGAATGCTCTTCAGCCGATTCCAAGTTGCCGGAGTCGCCGCTACCATCGTGGCTCCGCGTTGTTCCACTTTGACCTCACCAAAACCCGGCACGCTGTTGATCAGCGCCCGCACCTTCGCGAGTTCGGTACCCGCTGCCGAGGGAATCACGAGGATCGGCGGGTTGTTGGGAAGGTCAGCGATGCTGACGACGGCGTAGGCCGTCGTGACGCCCGCCGCGCGAAACTCACCCACTTTGGTAATGAACTCCTTTTGCCGCGCGCTCGCCAGTTTGTCGTCACCCGCCAACGCCGCCCAACGTTTTCCGATTGCATCGACGTCGAACTGATCCAAGCTCACTCGGACAATCGCCACCGTCAGTTGGTCCACGTAAGGTGCAACGGGCGTCATCGCATCGTCCTGTGCGAATGCGGCCGCCCAAATCCCCGTCAGGATCACCGCGATTACGATCATGCGCATCTTCATTGCCTCATCCTCCGCTTGCGTCTGTTTCGCTGTTCAAGACTCGCCGAAATTACTTACCAATCGTGAGTTCGTACCGCAGCGTGTCAGTGGGATTGCCAAAGGATCCCGGGATGGCTTCCGCACCGAGCGTCGCTT
>JANNLP010000629.1:0-2897 GCA_031396905.1 Gemmataceae bacterium | reverse complement strand
GTGGCTGTGGCCGTGGAAGCACTCAGCGACCACCCGTTGGCGGCAGCCGTCGTGCGCGGTGGTCAGGAACGATTAAAGAGTGAATCCACCTTACAAGCTCACGACGTGCAGAGCATTACGGGTCGTGGTGTCAAAGCCATAGTTGATAGTCAGCTTGTTTACATCGGCAAAGAAACACTTTTCGCCGAAGTGGAGGGCGTGCCCTTACCGGATGCTCTTCGACAGTCCGTCGAAAAGCTCAAAGCCAGCGGACGCACGACGATGATCGTCCGGCGTGGCGACACCTACCTCGGTGTGCTGGGTTTGATGGACACGCCGCGCGAAGCTGCCAAGAACGCGATTGCCCGCCTGAGAGCACTTGGCGTCCGGCGAATGATCATGCTCTCGGGTGACAATCAACAGGTCGCATCCGCAGTCGCCACGGCTGTCGGTCTCGACGAGGCGTTAGGAGACTTGATGCCCAACGACAAAGTCGCGGCAATCAAGAAACTCAGCGCAGAAGTGGGCGTGGCGATGGTTGGCGACGGCGTGAATGATGCTCCCGCAATGGCCAATGCTACCGTTGGCATCGCGATGGGGGCGGCCGGTTCCGACGTGGCACTGGAAACCGCCGATGTGGCGTTAATGGCGGACGACCTGAACCATCTCCCGTTCGCCGTCGGCCTGAGCCGACAAACGAGCCGCATTATTCGCCAGAATCTCTGGTTAAGCCTCGGAATGGTCGCTTTCCTTGTACCCTCGACCGTACTCGGACTGCGATTGGGCCCCGCCGTGTTGCTCCATGAAGGTTCGACGCTTCTGGTCGTTCTCAATGCCCTGCGGCTACTGGCGTATCAGGCCAAATGAATGAAACACACTTTTCGCCGATTGCGTAGTACGTCGCTGAGAGTGGGTCTAACAGATTGAACACGGCACTTTGGGCCGGCATCAAAGCGAAACGCTTGGCCTGCCGCAGCGGTGCAAGTATCTCGAACAGCTCGAAGCGCAATACAAACGAAACAAGTTGAATTAGCAGTGACTTCCAAGGACCCATAGGCAGGTCCGCATAATCTCATCGTTCAAAGGTCATCCAAAAACTGAAGAAGTTTGTCGTTGGGCCGGTAACGACCACGTTTGGTTGGGATCTCTTCGACTTTCGCAAGGGCTTGATCCTTCATGGCCAGATTCGCTTCCACGTATTGATGCGTCGTCTCAATACTCTCATGGCCGAGCCACAGGGCGATGACCGTGATGTCCACTCCGGACTGCAATAGGTGCATGGCCGTCGTGTGCCGCAGCGTGTGTGGCGTAATCCGCTTCTTTCGGAGAGTCGGGCACTGGTCGGCAGCTCGACCAACAGCTTGCTGCAACCGTTTTTCCACACCTGATCGCGACAACAGCCGTCCATCCCGATTCGGGAAGACAAAGGACTCTGGCGCAGAGTCGATCCGAGGCAACCATTCGTGCAGGCGTCTCGCCGTGCTTTGCCACAACGGTACCATTCGCTGCTTGCGGCCCTTCCCGTTGATGCGGACGTTTCGCGCGGCATCCAGCGCGAGGTCGTGCCGGCGTAGTGCGGTCACCTCGGAGACGCGAGCGCCGGTATTGTAGAGCACGGCGAAGAGAACGCGATCCCGATGGCCGGCGCACCGTGAAGCGAACCGGTTCCCACGGAGTGGCCGGCGTCAATGCGGGGAAGACACGCTGCAACATGCCGTTGTCGGCAATGTGATCGCGGATGAAGCGGCCACGCTCGGCGGCGAGGGCCTCGGTGGCGCAGACGATCTTGATGCGCAGGCCCGGGCGATGACCCAGCTCCCACAGCAGGCGAATGCCGACCTGCACGCTCTTGCCATGATCGCGCGGCAAGGCGACCAGCCCGCGCGAGTGCGTGCTGAGAAACGCCTGCAATTCGCGATGCACGTTGGCCTGGTGCAGGGGGCGGCCGTTGGCGTCTTCGAAACAGAGGGCCGCGAAGTTGTTAATGCTGGTCCGAGCTTGCGTCACCTGCGAGTGCAGCCGCTCTTGATTCTTCTTCACTGGCCTGGATGTGCAGATCGACACGGTTGGTCACTCCGGATGGCACGGCGTTCATCCACTCGCGCAGCGGGTCGTCATCGGGCGACGGTCGGGCGGCGCCCGGTTGCTTGACTTGATTGGACTTGAACGTTTTGGAAAGCGAGGCGGCGGCCTGGTAAATGGACTTCGCCTCTTTGTCGCGAAGTTGTTTGCGCAACATGGCGATGGCTTCATCGCAAGCCGCGTCGCGGGTCTCACGCCGGGCGCTTTGCAACGCGGCAAACCACTGGCGCTTGTGCCCGCGAATCCAATGGAGCAAACGATTGGCGGTCTTACCGGCCGCATCGGCCGCCGCGTTGACCGATCCACCCTGAGCGCGCGTCTCGGCTGCGCGAACTACCCACGCGGGTATGAAGTATTTCATGGCGATTGGGCGACAGAACGTCGCTGAAACTGGGCCTATGACATGAACCGCAGCACCGTGCCGCGGCTGGGTGAAGTATAGTGTACGGGCGTATATTTGTCAAACGCGGTTGCGAGAATAATGCTCAGTTGCACAAAAAAGCCAGATTGGGAGGTTGTTCAGGGCTTCGCCCACTCGCCATAACGAGATCGCCACTCCCTCGAACTCTCTCGCGTAATGTTGACCTTTCCAACCTCTCCCATTCCATCGACACCTTTTCCACGGTACAGAACGCAGATGTGACCATCGGAAACGTTCCACCAATCTGCTATCCGCCAGTACGACGGCTCAGCATTGCTGATAACTAAACCATCAATCCAAGTGAAATCCTCTGGACTGCCAAGGATGCGGTAGACATTACCACGGCTCATTCCGACGGCAACCCGGTCAGCGTCCTTTGTCGATAGCGCCGTGCCAACCGCCCATGCCCGCCAGC
>JANNLP010000246.1:0-1640 GCA_031396905.1 Gemmataceae bacterium | reverse complement strand
CTTCCGCGCCATCGCCGGCCGGGTGGCAGCCCATGTCGGCCTCCGGCAAATCAAAGATCAACCAGCCTTCGCCGACGTCGGTGTATGTGAAACGCAGTTTGTCGCGGAGAAACGCCCGGAACGCATCGGGCTCGGATGAATAGAACATCGTATGCACGCCACGAATCATTCGCGAAGACTCCACAAGCGGGCGCTGCGCCTATTAGTATAGTGCAATTGGAGGTGCCTCGTGCCCTTGATCGTGCAGAAATTCGGTGGCTCCAGCGTAGCGACGTCGCAGCGCATCATGGCGGCCGCCCGGCGAGCCATCCGCGCCCGCCAAGCCGGCTGTCAGGTCATCGTCGTGGTTTCCGCGCGCGGCGATACCACCGATGAACTCCTCGCGCTGGCCCATGAAATTACCGAAACCCCGCCGCACCGTGAAATGGACATGCTGCTGGCCACCGGCGAGCAAATCTCCATCGCGCTGATGGCGATGGCCATTCAGGCGCTCGGCGTGCCGGCCATCAGCTTCACCGGTTCGCAAATCGGCATCCAAACCGACTCGACCCATATGAAGGCCCGCATCAAGACCATCGACACCCGGCGAATTCGCCAGGCGCTGGCCGATGGCAACGTCGTCATCGTCGCCGGCTTTCAAGGCGTCGATGACCAACTGAACATCACCACGCTCGGTCGCGGCGGCTCCGACACAACCGCGGTCGCATTGGCCGCCATGCTGAAGCACGAAAGCGACGCTCAGCCGCCGATATCCCATCCCGTCGGTTGCGAGATCTACACCGATGTGGACGGCGTCTACACCACCGACCCGCGCCTGGTGCCGCAAGCCCGCAAGCTTGATGCCATCAGTTACGACGAGATGCTCGAACTCGCCAGCGTCGGTGCCGGCGTCATGAATTCTCGCTCCATCGAGTTCGCCAAGAAGTTCGACGTGCCGCTCATGGTCCGCAGTTCCTTCACCGACACCGAGGGCACATGGATCGTGCCCGAATCGGCTTGGATGCTGGATGTGGACGTGTGCGGGGCGGCCGTGGTCCGCGACGAAGCTGGTGTGTTCATCGATAGCCTGCCCGACCGGCCCGGCATCAGCCACAGCATTTTCTCCGCGCTGGCCGAACGGCACATCGTCGTGGACATGATCGCCCAAAACATCGGCATCGGCGGTAAAGCCGCCATCGGCTTCACCGTACCGAAGAGTGACCTGGCAAATGCCTTGGCCGTGTTGCAACCCAAAGCCGCCGAGTGGGGTTCGACCGTGTCGTCCGACGAGGAGGTCAGCAAAGTCAGCATCGTGGGCACCGGCATGAGGTCGCACCCCGGCGTGGCCGGCCGGATGTTCACCGCGCTCGCCACCGAGCGCGTGAACATGAAAATGATCACGACTGGAGATATCAAGATATCGGTACTCGTGGAAAAACCCGACGGCGCGCGCGCGCTTCGGGCAATCCACGAAGCGTTTGCATTGGAGCGCGCACGGCCTGGCGCCGGCTTGCCGCTGAGCGCGAAGGACGGCCCAACGAACGGCCAAGTCGAAGCCGTCAGCGGTGGCGACCTCGCCGCCGGCGTCGCCATGCTGACCGGAATGGAAGACATTCTCGTCCGCGAAGCCTCGCTGGATGTCATGCAGGGCCGCGTCACGG
>JANNLP010000605.1:0-3665 GCA_031396905.1 Gemmataceae bacterium | reverse complement strand
TTCATGCCAACGGCGGGTTGAACACCAAAACCATGTCGAGCGTGTGCATCGACACTTGCCCATAAATCGTGGATAGTGTTCGTTTGCCGCGCTAAGTTCCTGTTCATTTCGTCTCACGCAGTGAGCTTTCATTTCAATTCGTTTCACTAGATTGTGCCTTCATGCCAGGTCGTTTCATGCCCACTCGCTAGTCGCGCCCGCCAAATGGTACGAATGTGCAACGAAAGCGCCCCTGCGGCCGCCGCGCAAGGAACACGTCACCCGCATTTCAAGTGCCGTTTAGCACTGAAATCACCTGAAATCGCTGGCCCACCGCCTGCCACGCTTGCGGTTAAAAGGGAAATGAATACTCCTGATATAGATGCCGCGTTGCCACGAACGAATCACTCTTAGGGCCGGACCGGCTACGGTCGCTGGCGATTGAAAGGTGCAACTCCATGAAACGCACATTCCCGCATTTTCTGCTGGCCATCGTTGGTGCATTGGCTGTGGCCGCGGCGGCGTCGGCACAGGAGCCGTTCACGAATTTGGTCGGGCCGGTGGCGGCAGGGGCGGTGAAGTGGAAGGCCGGCGATGCTCTGGAGGTGCCATATATATTGTGGGGCGGCGATGTTGCCACGTTTCATGCCAACGGCGGGTTGAACACCAAAGCCGGTAGCGTTTATCAAAAGCTCGGCCTCAACCTGAAGCTACGAGCCGGCGATGATTTCGTGGGCCAGGTCAAGCGGTACATGGCCGGCGACACGCCGTTTCTTCGTGGCGAAATGCGCATGCTGGGTTTGGCATCGGAGGTTATTGGGTCGGACCCGCGGACCAAGGCGGTCGTGTTCATGCAGATGACATGGTCGGCGGGCGATCACATGGTCTCGCGCTCGCAACTGAAAACGCTGAGTGACCTCAAGGGCAAAAAGATCGCCCTGCAAAAAGGCGGCCCCCACATTGGCATGCTCGACGATATTCTCAATACGGCCAAGTTCACGTGGAAAGATGTCACCGTGGTATGGACCGATGACATCACGGGCGACAAAGGCCCGGCCGCTCTGTTTCGCAAAGACGCTTCCATCGACGCTTGCATGGCGATTTCGCCGGACATGATCGGCCTCACCGGGGGGTTGGACCAGACCGGTTCCGGCGCGGAAGGCACAGTCAAAGGCGCCCGCGTTCTCGTATCCACGGCAAACATGAGCCGCTCCATCGCGGACGTCTATGCATGTCGCAAGGACTTCTATGACGCGAACAGGGAAGTCGTCGATAAGTTCATGGCCGGCTATCTGAAGGCATGCGAAGAAGTTCTGGATCATAAGGCGGAGTACGAGAAGAAGGGTGCCTCACCGGCCTACAAGGCGATCCTTCAGCAAACGCAAGACATTTACGGGAAAGAGGTCATTGCCACACTTGAAGTGGACGCACACGGGCTGATCTCGGATAGCCGTTTCGTCGGTTTGCCGGGCAACGTGGTCTTTTTCACGCACAAGGGCAACCCTGATGGCTTTGATGCCAAGTCCAAGGCCGCGCTCGATCTGGTCATGACGCAGGGTTGGGCAAAAGTCCGCGCGGGCTTGCTGGCACCGACACTCGACGCCGAAAAGTTAACACGGCTGGGCGGCCTGACCAAGACTGCAGCAACCGTGAAAGCCGGGCCGGAGACGACCGATCCCAATCTTTTCAAGGACCCCGGCAGCGACCGGACAATCTATTTCTTCACCATCAACTTTGAGCCGAATCAGGAAACGTTCGAAGCGGATGTCTACGGCCCGGAGTTCCAGCGAGTTGTCGATTTGGCCTCACGTTTCGGCAACGCCGCCATCGCCGTCCGCGGGCACACCGATCCGACCAAGACGCTTTACGACTTGGTGCAAGCGGGCATGGAGAAGGGAGTGCTGCAACGTTCCGGAAGGCCGGGCGCTTACGAGTACTTCATCGAAGGCAAAAAACTGGAATGGACCGACAGCAAACGCATTGAGGAGCTTCTAAAGAAAGGCGCGTTTGACGGGGCGAAGTCTGGCAACCCCCACGAGACCATGCAAGCGGCGCTGAACCTCTCGCAGGCCCGGGCCTCGGCCGTACGCGATGCAGTGGTGAAGTACTCCAAGGACAAAGGGTTCCTGTTGAACGCCGCTCAATTGCAGCCCGCCGGCGTCGGAATCTTGGAGCCGTTGATTCACAAGCCCAAGAACCCGGATGAGGCCAAGAAGAACATGCGTGTCGAGTTCCGCATCCTTCGCGTTACCGCTGAGGCGAGCAAGACCGGCGACTTCGATTTCTAATCGTGCGCCGAACGGCACATGAGGAGCCTTGTCATGTTGAAACTCCACTATCAATTGTTGGCGCTCGCATGCGTGCTGGCATCGGCCGTCAGCGCGTCGGCCCAGGGCAAAGCTGTTGACAACATCGTTGTTGTCCTTGATGCATCCGGCTCCATGAAGAAGGCGATGCCCGGAACCAACCAGTCACGCATGGAAGCGGCCAAACAGGCTTTGCTCAAGATCATGCAAAAGGTGCCGCGCGACACGCAGGTCGGCCTGCTCGTGTTCAGCGCCCGTGTTGTCAGCGACGAATGGGTCTACCCATTGGGACCGCTGGACTCCAAGAAGTTTGAAGCCGTGGTCCGGCCACTGGAAGCACACGGCGGCACACCGCTGGGCGTGTACATGAAGAAAGGCAGCGATCGGCTGATGGCCCAGCGCGAGAAGCAAAACGGTTACGGTACATTTCGGCTGCTGGTCCTCACCGATGGCGAGGAAACCGATCCGAAAATGTTGCCAACATATCTACCGGACATTCTTTCCCGTGGTCTCACCGTGGATGTTATCGGCGTCGATATGACCTCGGATCACGACTTGGCGACCCGCGTGCACAGTTATCGCCGGGCCAACGACCCGGCTTCGTTGACGAAGGCTGTCAGCGAAGTATTCGCCGAAGTCGGGGGCGAGCGCGACAACGCGGCCAATGCGGATGCCTTCGCCAGCATCCAGGCACTGCCCGAAGAAGTTGCCAAGTCCATGCTCACGGCGTTGACGCCGGTGGGCAACCACCCGATCGGCGAAGCGCCGCCGGTCAAAGCCGGTGAGGCCAGTGAAGGTAATGTGGCGCAGCCGCCGCGTACGCCGGTGCCGCACACTCAACCCAACGGCACGGGAGGCGGTTGGAAAGCCGCGTTCATCGCAATGGCTGTTGTATTCGGCATCATTTGGGTGTCGCGCAAACGCAATCGCGGCCGGGGCGGCCGATGAGCCAAAACAATTCCGGGCGATGGTTGGCGACCGCGGCCGTCTGGCTGGCGCTTCTGGGCGTCGTCGTCGGCGGCTACAAAACCGTCACTTGGTGGAAGAGTCGCAGCCAACATCAATCACAAGTTGCGCGATACGAGTCACTAGTCCAGCGGGCCAAGCAGCTAGGCGTGCGCCCAGCACCGGAGCCATTGCCGGCGACTGCGAATGCTACGACCGTGTCGTCCTTGGCCGACACACTTGAACGCCGCATCACTGAATGGGCCACGACAGCGGCCGCCGCGCCGCCTGATGCGCCGCGAAAGCGCGTGAAATTGGCCCTCGATTCATTCTCGGGCTACTGCCTGCTCCGCTCCGCCGATTTCCATCGCGAGTTGATAGGGCAGGGCATCGAAATCGACCTCGTCGATGACAAGGCGGATTACGCCGCACGCT
>JANNLP010000582.1:0-1831 GCA_031396905.1 Gemmataceae bacterium | reverse complement strand
CCGGCATTAATCTGGATTGTCTGAGCGCCTTCACCTGCAATCGGGTCCACGGCGAACAAGAATGTCGCGGTCGTGCTGCCGGGCGTGTAGATGACACTGGTCGCCGTTTGGCCGTTGACGATGAAGTCGGATGCCTGCAGCGTGACGGCGTTAATTGGGCTGCTGACATTAAGGACGTAACTGGCGGGATGCGTGGCGACGACATCGCCGGTCGCTGGAACCACGCTGGCCACCAGCATCGGTACGGTGAAACTCGTGGACACCGAAGTGGCGGAGGAACTCGCGGTGGAAGCGCCTTCGCCCAGTCCACGACGTGCAAATGCGGACCAAATTTCAAACAAGTCCGCCCCACCGTTCAGAGCAATGTCGGCGGCGACAATGGCATCACGGGCTTGAATAAAAGATGGATTGGTCCCGTGCATCTTCATGCCTTCCATGACGAGCTTGAGCGTCAGCTTGTTGCCGGCGTGGCCGGCACCCGGGGCCGCGGTCCAGCCCGTCATGAGATTCGGATCGAATCCGTATTTGTCGATGAGCAGCCAGTTCATGTCCCACAAGGCCGAGCACCAGATCTCGCCGGCGTAGTGGACCTGCGTGCTGACAGTTCCGTAGTCGTTGAACGTGTGAGCGTCGATTGCGAAGTCATAGCTGTAACGGGTTGATCGATTGCCGGAACCATCGCGAGTTTGGCCGCGCGTATAGGTGGAGTGACCCAATCCCTCGCCGGGTAGGTCGCTGGCACGCTGCTTGAACATCAGGTCGTAAAAATCACCCCAGCCTTCACCCATGCCACCGCTTTGTGGCGCATTCAATCCACTAGGACTGCCTGCGGTGAGCCGATTGGAAACACCGTGGCCATATTCGTGCGCGGTGGTGCCGTTATCGAGATCGCCATCGCGGTTGGGCGTGGTCAGGGTGTAGAGATACATTTGCATGCGCGGGGAACTGCCATCGCCAGGGGTGGCGAAATTGGCGTTATTAGTGCCCGAACCGTCCTGAGCGTCGGCCAGCAAAGGGTCGTTGCCGTTGCCGCCCTTGCCGTAGTTGTTGATCTGGAAGTTGCCGGCCGCTTCCGTGAAGCCGTACTTGTAATGGACGTCGTGGTAAAAGTTGTTGATGTAAAACAGTTGGGCCACAGCGGTGTTCTGGTTCGCGAGCAGAGTCGGCGCCTGGGTCGGTTCATGCGCGGTCCAACTAAAGTCCAGCGAAGGGCCGCCACTGGGGCGCGGCGGAGACACATCGGCGGCGTTATCCGCATTGCGATCCAAGCGGGCGTCGACATTATTGCCGCGGGTGTCGGTGAATTCCGGGCCGGCTACCCCGTTGTTGTCATGCCAGCCAAACGGCGAGGCCAATGGATCGGCCTGGTTGGACATGACGACGAAGCCGCCATCGCCCGGCGACGCGGTGAAAGTTGGCAGGGCGTTGTAGGAGTCATTGTCAACCCAGTCGCTGACGTAAACAATCTCACCCGTCGCGGCACTGACGCTCAGGTCGTACCAATGTTGGCCGCCCGGCGTCCGGATGATGAGTTCCCAGGCCAACACGGCACTGCCATCCACAGTGGGGACATACTGCAATTGCGCCTCGATGTCGTCCAGCGACAACGAAGGTGCGTCAATCGTGAACGATTTGACGGGGCCATACGCCAGTTTTGTAAACACGGGTTCGGAGGTTAACGGCAAGCCCAGTCCGTCGGCGGCGGCGTGAACGGCTTCCAGCGAATCGATATTTGGCCGGAATGGTTGCGACTTGATCTTGTTGGCCAGGTCGTAGACGAAGCCGCCGCCGACACTGAATACATTGCCGTTCGCCAGGATTGCGACGCTCA
>JANNLP010000537.1:0-3310 GCA_031396905.1 Gemmataceae bacterium | reverse complement strand
TCCAGATCGCGCAACAGCAGCCAGGTGTCCACGAGCGACGAAATGTCCATGTCGGTCTCTCCCACCGACTCGCCGACGCTGGTCAGGTTGGTCAAGTGCGCGGTGACCTCCTCGAGCTTGAGGAAATCGATCAGCCGGGTCAGCATCACCGTCGCGTCCCGGCGCGTCCCCGCCGTCACCAGCGTGTCGATCGGATCCATGATCACCGCGCGCGGTTGGAATTCCCGTACCAACTTGTGCATGGTCGCCAGGTGCATTTCCAGTCCATGGATCGCGGCCCGGCTGGAGTGGAATTGCAACAAGCCCTTCTTCACCCACGGCTCCAGGTCGATGCCGATGGATCGCATGTTGCGGAGCAGTTGGCCCGGGGATTCCTCGTAGGCGAAGTACAGGCAGCGTTCGCCACGCTGGCAGGCGGCGAGGGCGAAGTGGGCGGCGAGGCTGGTCTTACCGCTGCCCGCCGTGCCGGAGATCAGGACCGTGCTGCCCCGGAAGTAGCCCTCGCCGCCGAGCATCATGTCGAGCCGCGGAACGCCACTCGATATTCGCTCGGCGCTCACCTCGTGCTGCAATCCCAGAGAAGTGACGGGCAAGACGCTGATGCCGTCCTCGTCGATCAGGAAGGGGTATTCATTCGTGCCGTGCGTGGTGCCCCGGTACTTGACGATCCGCAATCGCCGCGTCGAAACCTGGTCCGCCACCCGGTGGTCGAGCTGGATGACGCAGTCGGACACGTACTCTTCCAGGCCATGCCGGGTGAGCGCGCCGTCGCCGCTTTCGCCGGTGATGACAGCGGTCACCCCCTTGTCCTTGAGCCAGCGGAACAGGCGGCGCAGTTCGCCGCGCAGGATGGACATGTTGGACAGGCCACCGAAGAGCGTCTCGATAGTGTCGAGCACGACCCGTTTTGCGCCGATGGAGTCGATCGCGTGGTTGAGGCGGACGAACAGGCCCTCCAGGTCATATTCGCCCGTCTCTTCGATCTCGTTCCGCTCGACGCGCACGAAGTCGATGGCGAGCTTTTTTTGCTTGGCGAGATCGTCGAGATCGAACCCGAGCGAGCGGACGTTCTCAGTCAGTTCCTTACTCATCTCCTCGAAGGCCATGAACACGCCGGGTTCGGCGAACTGCGTGGCCCCGCGGACCAAGAATTCCATCGCCAGGAGCGTCTTGCCGCAGCCGGCGCTGCCGCAGATGAGCGTGGGCCGGCCGCGCGGCAGACCGCCTCCCGTGATTTCATCCAGACCTTGGACACCCGTAGGCGCCTTGGCGAGGCTGCGATTCGGAGGCGTTCGGTGATTGGCGGCTTTGGTCATTTCGTTCCTCGTGAATGCTAAACACCCCTCTTTTCGCGTTGGAGGGGAGCCCGACTGATTATTGTTGATTCCCCATCCGGCCACTCCTAGAGCAATCTACAGGCAGCAACTCGGCGACCAGCTTCATGAGGGGCGTCGAAACCCACCGACTCGAAGCTGCGAGCGCTGAGCCGCATGGCCTTCGTGCCAATCGCCAGACCAAGTCGCGGATGGATGGCGATGGGCCGGCCATACCGTCCCCCGTCGGGCTGATGGAAAATGCAATCAAAGGCCCCGATCCACTCCTGAAAAGTCGAACTATGAATGGCTCGCGCACAATTGCGCAATGACATGTTGGGCGTCGGCAAGGGCGTGATGCAGTTCATGAGTCCGCTTGTCAACATTCGCGTCCATCTCGCCCACAATCCCTTGCTGTTCTCGGAAGGTATTGCTTCGATATCAAGGCTGTCACGGAAAGGGACATTGTATCGAGAGATCGTTCGGGCTTCGAGATTTCCGCATTGCCCGGCTCGGCAACGACGGCAAGAAAAATGAGGTCAAAGAATTGGGAGTGCATTGGTTCATTCAACATTAAGTCAATTGGATCGGTGAGCGCCAGCGACCTCATCCAGTCCCGCCTGCGCTTTGACGGGTCGATTTGATTGCAAACAGATCACGAAAACCTGTCAGTTGCTTCAGCGGACAGGTTTTCGCGTTTGCACATTTCTCATGCCGAAAAATCCGTTTGTGGTCGTTTCCGACGCAACTCGCATGGCCAATATCAGTTCCGATGAAAAGTATGCTACTATTCAACCGTTCAGGCCTTGCAATGCGGCGTATATAGCGTCGAATTACCAATAACCAGACCGGCCGATCCGGGGCGGCTACAACTGCCCGGCTGACTCGCACGACGGTGTACGTTGTGCTTGCGGGATCGAACCGGCGGAGTTTCACTTCCATGTTCCCTGTCACACTCGCCCTCGTTTCCCCGGTACTCGCCCAATTCGAAACTGCCCCGTGGATGCAAGGCGTGGGGCTTGCGCTCCTCGTCCTGCTCAGCGTGCTGCTGCTGATTGAATTGTGCGGTTTGCGATTCATTCCCAACGACCAAGTTGGTGTCGTCGAAAAACGATGGTCGCCGCGAGGCTCGGTCACCGATGGTCGCATCATCGCGCTCAATGGTGAAGCGGGTTATCAAGCCGACATCCTGCGCGGTGGTATTCACTTCGGCCTGTGGCGGGTGATGTATCGCATCCACCAGGTGCCGCTCGTGACCATCTCGCAAGGTCAACTCGGATATGTGTATGCCCGCGACGGTGAGTCGCTGCAACCCAGCCAGACGCTTGGCCGCGTCGTGGATAGCAACAACTTCCAGGACGCCCGCTCGTTTTTGTTGGGCGCTCAATCCGAAACGCCGGACACTGATATCACGGGGCAACGCGGCCGGCAACGCGCCATCATTCGTGAAGGCGTGTATGCAATGAACCTCGCTCTGTTCGTCGTCATCACTGAAGATCGCGTGTACCGCCTCAGCCTAAGCGGACGGCAAGAATTAAAGGAGTTGCTCGCCTGGCAGGAACAACTGCGCGGCATCGATGGCTTCCATCCCGTGGTCATTGGCCAAACGGTGGACGCTCCGGACCCGCTGCGGCCGGATCAATCGTTCCGCGTCGATACGATCGGCATCGTGACGGTTCACGACGGCCCGTCGCTGCCGCCGGGTGAGATTATCGCGCCGGACGTCGGCAACTCGGCCAACGATCCGAATTACCACAACAACTTCCAGGATCCCGAGGCGTTTCTGCTGTCGGGCGGCCGTCGTGGCCGGCAATATACGTCGCTGACTGACGGTACGTACTTCATCAACCGTTGGTTCGCGACCTGCGAAATCAAGCCTAAGACGGTCGTGCCCATCGGTTATGTCGGCGTGGTCGTCAGTTACATTGGCCGCGCTGGCCGCGACCTCAGCGGCACGGCTTTCCGCCACGGTGAGCGCGTCGGCGAGGGCGAGCGAG
>JANNLP010000492.1:0-11087 GCA_031396905.1 Gemmataceae bacterium | reverse complement strand
ATGGCGCGCAGGCGGTTGTCCCTGACGGCCATCAGCGTTGCGCCAAAGGCAGATCGCGGCCGTAATTGATCGTGTTGGTCGCGCGGCGCATGTAAGCTTTCCATGAGTCGGAACCGGACTCGCGACCACCGCCTGTCTCTTTTTCGCCGCCAAATGCGCCGCCGATTTCTGCACCGCTAGTGCCGATGTTAACGTTAGCAATGCCGCAATCGGAGCCGGCGGACGAGGTGAACAACTCTGCCTCGCGAACGTCGTTGGTGAGGATAGCGGATGCAAGGCCTTGCGGAACACCGTTTTGAATTCGCACGGCATCGGCCAGTTCGAGATAACGCATCACGTAGAGAATCGGGGCGAAGGTCTCCTGTTGCAATATCGGCGCGGATGCGTCAATTTCGACGAGGGCAGGGCGGACGTAATAACCTCCGGACGGCACAGTGTTCGTCACTCGCTCACCACCGGTGACCTTGCCGCCGGCTTTCCGGGCGCTTTCAAGAGCTTGTTGCATCGATTCAAACGCGGCACCGTCGATGAGTGGACCCACGAGGACATTGCTATCCATCGGGTTGCCAATGGGCAGCTTGGCATAAACACTCTTCAAACGCCCGATGAGATTGTCGGCGAGTGATTCGTGGACGATTAATCGCCGCAACGACGTGCATCGTTGTCCACAAGTGCCGACGGCGGAGAAGGTGATCGAGCGCACGGCCAATTCAAGGTCCGCGGTTGGCGTCACGATCATGGCATTGTTTCCGCCCAGTTCGAGCAATGATCGGCCGAGCCGGGCCGCGACCCGTTGCCCAACCGCGCGGCCCATGGCGACCGACCCGGTTGCCGAAATTAAAGGGCATTCGTGTGCGTCCGTCAGTGCCTCTCCGACATCGGTGCCGCCGACGATAACATTCAACACGCCATCCGGTATCTCCGGGCACTCGCGCAGCACTTCGTTGACAATGTCATGAGTGGCCAATGCGGTCAGCGGCGTCTTGTGCGATGGCTTCCAAATGATCGAATCGCCGGCGACGAGTCCAATCATGGCATTCCAGGCCCACACCGCCACGGGAAAATTGAATGCCGAGATCACGCCGACTGGGCCAAGAGGCAACCATTGTTCCATCAGTCGGTGACCCGGGCGCTCGCTGGCGATGGTGAGTCCATAAAGCTGCCGGCTCAGTCCGACGGCAAAGTCGCAAATGTCGATCATTTCCTGCACTTCGCCCAGCGATTCGGCCATAATCTTGCCGGCTTCGCGCGTGACCAACTCGGCGAGTTCCGCTTTGCGTTCGCGCAGTTTCATGCCAATCTTGCGGACAAATTCGCCACGCACGGGTGCCGGCACAACACGCCATTGCACGAATGCATCGGTAGCCGCTGCGATGACGGGACGAAGGTCGCCCGCACAGGCGGCTGGAAACGTGGCCAAGGACTCGCGATCAATCGGCGACCGCACATCCAGCGCTTCGCCGGTGCCCGGAAAAGACTTGCGACCAATATGTACCGCATGATGCTTCGACATCGCAACACTCCATGGCAAATCGTCCACAGCTGAACTAACTTAGTGTAGGAGCGAGGTGCAAAAACGAAAAAACCCGAGGAGCGTCGCTCCTCGGGTCCTCGGTTTTCCTGACAGTGTGTTACTGTTCTTCCCGCGTGCTGATGCCGGCCTGGCGTTCTTCTTCCTCCGCGCTGATGATGATGCGCGGTGTGACCATCACCAGAAGGCTCTGGGCCTCGCGGCCGAAGCCGCTGTTGCGGAACAAACGGTTCACGTAAGGAATCTTGCTGAGCACCGGCGGGCCGAATTCGTTGCGGCCTTCCGACAGCGTCTTCAAGCCGCCAAGGATCACCGTGCCGCCGTCGGGAATGCTCACGGTCGTCTGGATATTCACCAGCGACAGTTGCGGCTGTTGAATAAACTGGGTGAACGGAATCGGTTGTCCCTGGGCACCACCCTCGAACACCGGCGTGATGAACGTGGTCACCGGGAACAGCGGCACGTTGGCTGAAGCCAGGTTCGCCAGTCGCAAGTTCGTGTTCACGCGGACATACCGGCGGTCGGCCGAGCAAACGGCTTGGAGCGTCATTTCCACACCCAGCGGGAATGGATTGTTCTGCGGCACGAATACGACCTGCCCACCGAAGCCGACAATGCCGACGTTGGTGACGAAGAACTGTTGATCCTGCACGCTGATCGACGCCGACTGGCCGTTGAACAGAGTGAGCTTCGGAGCTTGCATCACATGGATGCGGCGGTCACCCTGAGCGGCTTCCATGAACATGAACACCTGGATGTCGCTTAGGAACGCCAGGCCCAGCGACAGGCCACCGTCGAAGCCCGGATTATTCGGGTAAGCGAACGGCGGGATACCGTACTGGAAGCTCGATGTCTTGATCGGAATGTCCAAGTCGCTGGTGAAGCTGCCGGGAGGGCCTTGGCTGCCGGCCGGGTTCAATCCCGCGATAAAGCTGTTCGGCGAGAAGTCATTGACTTGGCCCGCCGGCTTGAATTGGCCTGTCGTGATCTGTGGCTCGAACTTGCCGGTCTTGTGGTCGGTCTTCACATTCAAGTTGAAGTCGAGGCCGATCCGCTCAAAGAACGTTTCAGACAGCGTGATCAACTTGATTTCGATTGCGACTTGCAAGTCCTGTAAGCGACGCAGAGCGTCGAGCAGACCGGCCACTTGTTCCTGCACATCAACGGTCTGATTGATCACCAGGGCCATGCCAATTGGCATGTAGTCGATGGTGCCCGAGCCGCCCGCCTCGACCCATGTGTTCGGGGCGACCGTGTTTTGGATCATGCGGATGACCATGTCGTGCATGGTCTGCTTGGTTGTCGTCTGGGCACCAATTTGTGACGAGCCGGTGGTCAACCCCGGATTGTTCGTCATGCTGGTGCCGGTGCCAACCGCTTCACCGCCATTCAACATGAACTTGCCGTTGGTGGTCGGCGAGCGACCAGCACCGCCGATGCCTGACATGCCCTGTTGCTCGATGTGCCTCTGTAGGGCTTTTTCGAGATTCATGGACGACGGCTGCTGATAATCTTCAATCGGCATAACTAGGTCAGCGACGCGATAGACACGTTGCACCTGGGTGCCACGAGCCTTGCGCGGCGTCGTGATTTTCAACACGTCGTCGGCAATCACACTGGTCAGGTGGATTTGATCGAGCATCACTTTCAGGCCGGACGAGAGCTTGATCTTGTCCAGGCGGATGTTGATCGGCGTATCCAGCGAGACCCGCTCTTCTTCCAGAGCCGGAACGTCGGCCGTGAAATTGATTCCAGTCATGACCCGCAGATCGTCGAGCACTTGACGCAGCGGCGCGTTGCTGAAGTTCAAGTCAACGACGCTGGACATCTTGTGCTGGATGGCTTTCTCTTCGTCCGTCTTCATCCGCTCGATGTGGTCGATGCCCTTGCTGCGATTGCGGGCCTGAGCTTCGACGACAGGATCGGTTGCCAAAGGCGCCTGGATATCAACGTATTTTCCGCTGTCGATGGCCGCATCAAGGCCCTTGCCGAACATGTTCGCGTTGTTCGCCTTGGCCTTTTCGTAAGTGCTCATCGACTCTTTCGCCTGCGCGATTTTGTCAAGCGAGACCAGGGCCGGATCTTCAGGATCCAGTTCCTTTGCCTTAGCAGCACACAACGCGGCTTCGCGAAGTTTGCCTTCTTTACGGTACTGATCATGTTGCTTCAGCAGGTCTTTGATCT
Source organism: Gemmataceae bacterium (assembly GCA_031396905.1). Classification (GTDB taxonomy): domain Bacteria; phylum Planctomycetota; class Planctomycetia; order Gemmatales; family Gemmataceae; genus JAIBBI01. The sequence continues at coordinate 7,372 of JANNLP010000492.1, read as the reverse complement.
GTTCCTGTCGGCGAGCATCCGCGACAGCCGCTCGGCCCTTTTCCGAGTCACGATTGGACTTCTTGCTGTTGATGCTGGTCTCGGAGTCTTTCTGCGACTTCACGAATGACAGCGTCGCTAATCGTTTATTGACTGGATTGCAGAGGAGTGCCGCATCGGCCGGGTCCAATTGGGTGGCCTTCACTTTGTCGAGATATGTCTGCAGCATTTCCAGCGCCGGCGTGGTGTCGCCGCGCTCGAACATTTTCTGTGATTCGGTCTGAACCTTGTGGCTTTCCTCGCGTAGTCGCTGGAATTCAATCTTTTGCAAGGCCTTAACCTGGTCAGCGAGTTTTTCTCCGGCTGCGGCCGGTGCAGATGCCGGTGCCTGTACAACAGGGAGAGGTAGAGGCTGTGCAACGGCCTGCGGCATGACAGCCGGCGGAGTCAGCGCGGGAGCTTCGACAGCCGGTACGGTGGCCAGTGCATTGGCTTGGTGCTGGCACGTCTGAATCAACTCTCCGATCTTTGCCTTGTGTTCACCAGGCAACACGGCTTGATCGATCTGGCGGAAGATGGCGAGAGCATGAACGAAGTCTTTGGACTGACAAGCCGCGACGCCGGCGTCGAACGCCTTGGCGGCTGCGGCGGCCTTGGCGTTTTCCTCCAGCGCGTCGATGGAACGCATCACGCTAGCTGCCTCGGCCTGACAGTTGTACGGGCCGTTATGGGCTTCGGTAGCAAGTTGGCGGGCAATATCCATCTGCCCGCGCTGGATCTCAATGCGCGCTTTTTCGAGGAGCGTATTGCCGACAGTGGCCACGTCGGAGCCCGGATTCTTCTTCTGATCCATGCGGGCATCAATCGCCTTGACATCGAGACCGAACTCGGCGGCGACGTTACGCACGGCCAATGTACGGTCCGCTGACAACCGCCCGGTCGCCGCTTCGCTGGCTTGCTTCTGTACCGTGACCATCAATTCGTTCATGCAGCGGACGGGATTATCTTCGTCCGGCTTGAACTCGTTGCATGTCTTTTGCGCTTCAAGGAACTTGGTACGGGCATCGGCGAAGCGACCGGCTTGCATGGCCACTTTGCCGTCAACGATCAACTTGATCGCACGCTGCTTACTGGCGGAGATCGGCGCTGTCGCCGACACTTGTTGAATGTCGCTCTTGGTCGCAGCGCCTTTGACAACCGCTGTGCCGGTCTTCTTCGCTTTTGCGCGAGCGGTCTGAATATCGCCGAGCAGTTTTTGCGGCTTGTCGCCAAGGTCCATCATGCCGTATGCGCCGTGTAGGCGCTCGGCACGATAAGCCATGCTTTCCGCATCATCAACGCGGCCTTCATTGAAAAGCTTGCGGGCTTCGACCATCATTTTGACGGACTCGGCTTTGTCCGATTTGGTACGCGCTTTCTGAATTTCATCGATGCACTTGGTCGGGTTATCGCCAAACATGCCCCAGTTGGCAGTACCCTGTGCGGCCTTGTTGGCGAGCGCTTGCGCGTCGTCGAACTTGCCAGCGGTCATGGCCTCACGTGAAAGCTTGAGCAGTGTTTTGGGGTCGGCATTGGGGATCGCCTTGGCCCGCGCGGCTGCGACGTCGCTGAGCACGTTTTCCGGAGAGTCTTTATCCCAGAACGCGGCGGCTACGCCGATGGCTTGGGCGCGGCGAGCATATTGCTCCGCCTTGGCCATATCGCCGGCTTGCAGAGCTTGCCGCGACACCCGGAGTAGTTCGCGCGCCTCGGCATCCTTGCCGACGGGGTCCGCATCGCGGACCGCCGCAAACGGCGCGGGCGTTTGAGCCGTAGCTCGGCCTTCCCAGGCAGATGCGGCCGGGAACAACGCCAAACCCAATGCGACGGGTGCCCACTTCCGTGTGAAAGTCCGAGACGCCATGGAATCCATCCCCCTAGTGTCCAGGAGCAATAAGCGCCCGCTTTGTCGTGGACCTTCCCCGTGGCCACGACTAACCGGACCGCTACGGACACGATGTTCTCTGCCGAATCGCGGGGGTACATACCGACGTGTGTCGTATTGGTCAAGCGTTTTTTCGTGAAGTCGCAAAGATCATCGGCCGGTGTGCGAGAAATGCAAGTTCCAAGTCAATGAAACGAATGAACAAATAAGCACGGCCGGGACTGCCAACTTGGCCTATCGTAATCGTCCGGACTCTTCACATAATATAGAAATGACTCCAAATCACGGGACTGCCACGATGCCGACGCCTCTGCCGATGAAATTGCCGGCAGCGAAGGCCACCGAACTCGCCACCCATCCCAAGAATAGCCTGCGCGAACTGGTCGAAACAGTTGTGTTCGTGACGGTGCTGGTGTTGCTGTTGAAGAGCTTCGTTGCTGAAGCGTTTGTAATACCTACAGGGTCCATGGCTGAGACTTTGCATGGCTGGCGGGCTTACGTGACTTGCCCGTCATGTTTGCATGAGTTTCCGGTTAACGCCAGCGAAGAGATTGATCCGCATCATGGCCAGCCGACTCCGATTACCGGTTGCACCTGTCCCAATTGTGAACTGCATATCAGGAAACAGCCGGGTGACAATTGGATTCGCAAGCCGGATTGGCTGTACAACTCAGGTGACCGGGTGCTGGTCGCCAAGTGGCCGCTGCAACAATATCAGCGCTGGGATGTCGTCGTTTTCAAATACCCTAAAGACCCGCAGCAAAACTGGGTGCCGATGAACTACATCAAACGGCTCATCGGCCTGCCGGGCGACACCATTGCCATTAATAACGGCGACTTGTTCGTCGGCAATGACATCAAATATGAAGGCAAGGATCAGCCGCCGCGGGAACTTGACCGCTGGAAACAAGAATACCGTTATGTCAATGCGCAGGAAGGCGATGAAGCGTTCAGGGCAGGCAAGTTTCGCATCCTGCGCAAGCCGCCCGATCAGATATTGACGATGAGGCGACTCGTATACAACAACGACCATCAACCTAAAGATCTCGTCGGCAAAGTGGAGCCACGCTGGCAGGCCCGTTCGGGTTGGACTCCGAACAATTCGGAGATACCCACGGCGTTCACCCGAAATGAGGATGCGGCAGCAGATAGCTGGATAACGTACCAGCACCGCATTGTGCAACGCGATAGCACTGAAGGCAACGTCAGCTCCCCCGGCACCGTCGAGTTGATCAAGAACGCGATGGGCTACAACGACGGCGAACCGGGCCCGCCGAGCGGCAAGACCTATGAAAACTACTTCTGGGTTGGCGATCTGATGATCGAATGCGAAGTCGATGTGACCACGGCCGCCGGCGAATTTACACTGGAATTGTCCAAAGGCGCGGATCGATTTCAGGCTCGATTTGACCTGACAAACGGCGACTGTCGCCTTGTTCGCGTTGGCAAGGTGTCTATTGAAGCACTTGGTCAGGCTTCGACAACGCTTCGCGGTGTTGGCAAGCACTTTGTCCGTTTCGCTAACTTTGATGAGCGGCTCACGGTCTGGGTCGATTCCACACTGCCGTTTGGCGATGGTAAGGAATATGCCGGTGACCATTTTGCCCGCGCCGATGACGCCAACAACATGCAGCCGGCGTCGTTTGGCACATTTGGTGCCGCCCGTGTTCAAGTGTCGCACCTGCAATTGCATCGCGATACGTACTACACGTCCGTCGGCAAGCACGATCGCTCTCGCGCGCCCGGCGAACCCGAAATGACCATGTTTGTGCAGCCCGGCCATTATCTGTGCATGGGCGATAACAGTACACAAAGCAGCGATGGCCGCGATTGGGGCACGGTACCGGAGCGGCTGATGCAGGGTAAGGCGCAAATGGTGTACTTTCCGGTGTGGCCGTTCGCGCATCGCTTTGGCCCGATTCGGTAAGATATCATCAACTCACAAACCCAAGGGACGCTACGATGGACCCGAAGAATCTTCGTTTTGCAAAGACACACGAATGGGTATCCGCAGATGGCGACACCGTCACCGTCGGCGTCACGCAGTTCGCCGTGGATCTGCTCACCGACATCACCCACGTCGAGCTACCTAAGTTGGGCCGCAATGTGACCGCCGGCGCGGCGTGCGGCGAAATTGAGTCGGTTAAAGCGGTCAGCGACTTGTACGCGCCGGTCGAGGGCACTATCGCCGCCGTCAACAGCGATGCCGCCGCCAACCCGGCGCTGGTCTCGGCCGAGCCGTACGGCCAGGGTTGGCTATTCAAGATAACGACCAAACCCGGTGCAAGCCTCGGGCATCTGCTAGACTTGAAACAGTACGAAGACCACGTGGCCCATGAGGGGCATTGAGCAATTTGATATGCGCCGGAAGATGGAAGTACTGTTCCTGAGTTTCGCAAATGGCTTCGTGATCGCGACTGCTGGAAAATTGCTGCGGCGCTGCCTATAGGTAATGTTTGTCGCCCCGCGCGGAGCCGCTTGTGTCTTATACGCTTCTCACGCCCGCTGACCGCACGGCAATGTTGCAGGCGATCGGCGCGAAATCCATCGAAGATATCCTCACGCAAATCCCGGCCGCCATTCGCCTGAAGCGCGAGTTGAACCTCCCGCCGGCCATGAGCGAGCAGGAACTAACGTCTCACGTTGCATCGCTGGCCGCGAAGAACTGCTCGGCGGAAAACACGGTCTGTTTCCTTGGCGGTGGCGCGTATGACCATTTCATTCCATCGGTTGTCGACGCCGTCGCTTCACGCAGCGAATACTACACCGCATACACGCCATATCAGGCGGAAGCGAGTCAGGGGACACTTCAAGTCGGCTTTGAGTTTCAGACGCTTATTTGCGAGTTGACTGGCCTCGATGTCGCCAATGCCAGCCTTTACGACGGTGGCAGCGCCGTTGCCGAGGCGGTGTTGATGGCGCGGGCCGCGACTGATCGTCCGGGTCGCGTGCTGATCGCTGAAAGTGTTCATCCCGAATATCGTCAGACGCTGGCGACGTATCTAACCAACCTCGGCACGGAATTGGTGACGCTACCAACGCCGGGCGGTTTTCTTGATCCAGATTTCGTCAGGAAACAGCTCAACAACTTGACTTCATGCGTCGTCGTGCAGCATCCCAACTTCTTTGGCGGCCTGGAAGAAGTGGACGCCATCGCTACCGCGACCCACGAACACGGCGCACTTTTCGTTGTGAGTTATGACCCGATCAGCCTTGGGATACTGAAGCGGCCCGGTGAGTACGGTGCTGACATCGCCGTCGCCGAAGGGCAGGGGCTTGGCAACTACATGGTCTACGGTGGACCTTATCTTGGTTTGTTGGCATGTCGTTCCGAGTTTGTCCGGAAAATGCCCGGGAGATTGGTGGGGCAAACCACGGACCGGCGCGGCAATCGCTGCTGGGTACTCACGCTGCAGGCACGTGAACAGCACATTCGCCGCGAAAAAGCGACCAGCAACATTTGCACGAATCAGGCATTATTGGCGTTGCGCGCGTCGGTATATCTTGCAGCGCTCGGGCCGAAGGGATTGGCCGAGACCGCTGAATTGTGCGCAAATAAAGCACACTACGCCGCCGAAAAGTTGACGAAACTTCCCGGCGTAAAACTCGCATTTGATCGGCCGTTCTTCAAGGAATTCGTGATTCGCGTTCCTGTCGATGCCAAGAAGCTCTTGAAGGAACTGATTGCGGACGGATACATGGCCGGATTGAGTCTGGCACGCGACTATCCCACGCTTCAGAATGGCATCGTGATCGCCGTCACTGAGAAGCGGACGAAGAACGAGATCGATGGCCTCGCCGCGGCAATGGCCAAACGTTTGTGACGGAAAGGCGGCGTGAATTGTGCTTACGTACTTCGCCGCATTCCTGACAATAGCGTCAATTGGTTACGCCAACGAATCACCCAAGCCTGGCGACATTGTCGGCAATCTCACATTTCAAGATACTCGTTACCTCAACCGATCGCTTGAAGACTTGCGTGCCGACAAAGCCATTGTCATTGTGTTTCTCGATACCGGCTGCCCCCTCGTGGCCCGATATGCGCCCGCGCTGAAGAAACTTGAAGCCGAGTTTCGCAACAAGGGCGTGCGATTCCTTGGCCTGTTTGCCAATGGTGAAGATTCAATCAGCGCGATCGCCGCTTATGCCGTCAAGTATGACTGGGCGTTTCCATGCGGTCACGATGTCGGCGGCAACTGCGCCAAAGATTTAGGAGCAACACGTACACCAGAAGTAGTAGTGTTGGATGCCAAACGCCAATTGCGTTATCGCGGTCGCATTGATGACCAATACCGGCCGGGCGGCACGTTGCCGAAGCCAACGCGAACGGAGTTGCGCGATGCCCTTGAAGATGTTTTGACAAATAAACAAGTGCGGACGCCGCTTGCGGCTGCGGATGGTTGCCCCATTACCGCGCCGGCGGTCGATAAGGCCAGCGCGACAACAACGTTTGCCGAGCACGTCGCACCGATTTTACAAAAGCACTGCCAGGAGTGTCATCGGCCCGGCACCGTTGCACCGTTTTCATTGATCGACCATCATCAGGTGACATCGAGGGCCAAAGCGATTGCCGAGGTGGTTCGTTCAGGTCAGATGCCACCGTGGTTCGGGGCACCGCAGCACAGCGAATTCGCTAATCGGCGTGGACTGTCAACGAAAGAAAAAGACACTCTGCTGGACTGGTTGAACTCTGATCACGCCCTGGGTGACTTGGCAAAAGCACCAGCACCGCCAGCGCCGGCGGCTGACTGGCGCATTGGGCAGCCGGATCTCATCGTCACGTCGCCACAACATGAGATTCCCGCTTCGGGTGATGTGCCTTACCACTATGCCATCATGCCTTATATCTTTTTGCACGACGTTTGGGTGGAAGCCGTTGAAGTCAAGCCTGAGAATCCGAAGGTCCTGCATCATTGCAACGTTGCTTACGCCAAGCTCGGTGAGTCGTTCAGTATCAACAACTTCATCACCGGTGCCGTGCCGGGCGGCGAAGCGATGACGCTGCCGCCCGGCGTGGCCGTCAAGATCCCGGCCGGCGCCATCATCGTGGCCCAGATTCACTACGTGTCGATCGGCGAAGCCGCGAACTGTCGCATTCGTGTGGGATTAAAGTATGCCCGCCAACCCATCGATAAACAACTGCGGTTAGCGTATGTCGCCACCACGCGGTACAGCATTCCGCCGGGTGCGCCGGCCCATCGCGTCAGCGCGAGTTGGACATTGCCATGCGACGCCATTGGCATCGGCATGTTTGCCCACATGCACGTTCGTGGCCGGGACATGACCTTTCTCGCTCATCAACCCGATGGCAAGACCGAGCAATTGCTTGTCATTCCCAATTTCAGCTTCGATTGGCAACACGCTTACCGCTGGGAATACGGTGCGAAAAAGCTACTCAAAGGCACGCGGTTGGAGTGCGTCGCGCACTACGACAATTCCGACTTCAATCCATTCAATCCGGATTCCAAG
>JANNLP010000470.1:0-2923 GCA_031396905.1 Gemmataceae bacterium | reverse complement strand
CCGCATCACCGACATCAAGAACACCTGCGGCGACCGCTTTCTGCTCTTCAGCGGCGTGGACGATCTGGCCCTTGAGAGTATTCTGCTCGGTGCCACGGGCTGGGTCTCAGGTCTGGTCAACGCATTCCCGGCTGAGAACAAGATGCTCTGGGATTTGGCGACCAGCGGCTGCGTCGCCGACGCACTCAAAGTCTATCGCTGGTACATGCCGCTTTTGCATTTGGATACGCATGTGAAGCTCGTGCAGTACATCAAGCTGGCGAACCAGGAGGCCGGGTTGGGTTCGGAAACGGTGCGGCCGCCGCGGTTGCCGCTGGTCGGCCGCGAACGGGAAGAGATTCTCGCGATCATCCGCAACGCCATCGCGACGCGACCAAGGGTGTGACAGCCATCATGCAGCGAATTCATGTCATTGATTCCCACACCGGTGGTGAACCCACGCGAGTAGTGGTCGCCGGCGGGCCTGATTTGGGTTCAGGATCGTTGGCGGAGCGACGTGACCGCTTCCGCCGAACGCATGACCAGTTTCGCTCGGCCGTGGTGAATGAGCCGCGCGGCTCGGATGTCATGGTTGGCGCATTGTTATGTGAACCGGTCGATCCCGATTGCGTTGCCGGCGTGATCTTTTTCAACAACGTCGGCTACCTCGGTATGTGCGGTCACGGCGCGATTGGCGTGGCAGTGACACTCGCGCACCTTGACCGGTTGGGTGAAGCGAGTCGCCAGTGTCGCCTGGAAACTCCCGTCGGCATCGTGGGTTTCGCGATGGACGGTCCCAACCGCGTGACTATTGAGAATGTCGCCAGCTATCGTTTCCGCGAACAAGTGACGATTGCCGTTCCCGACATTGGCCCCGTGACCGGCGATATTGCCTGGGGCGGCAATTGGTTTTTCCTGGTTCACGATCACACTCTGACGCTGCATGTATCCCGTGCCGAAGCGTTAACTGAATACGCATGGCGAATTCGGCAAGCACTTACGGCACAAGGCATCACCGGCGCTGCCGGCGCGGAGATTGACCATATCGAGCTAACCGGTCCGCCTGTTGATCCGGCCAACGATGCCCGCAACTTCGTGCTTTGTCCGGGCAAGGCTTACGACCGTTCGCCGTGCGGCACCGGCACCAGTGCCAACCTAGCGTGCCTGATGGCAGCAGGCCGGTTGCGACCAGGACAAGTTTGGCGGCAAGAAGGAATTGTGGGCAGCGTTTTCGCGGGCAAAGTACGCATCGAGCACGGCAACATTATTCCGAGCATTACAGGTGAGGCATTCGTCACGGCCAACAGTCATTTGATTATCGATCATCGCGATCCCTTTGGGCATGGAGTGCCGACGTGAGTCGCGTGATCATCGTCGGTGGCGGCGTCATCGGTGCAGCGTGCGCATATTATCTGAGCCGCGCCGGCTGGGATGTCACATTGCTCGAACGGGGCACGTTCGGTCGGGCATGTTCGCACGGCAACTGCGGCCTCGTCAGTCCCAGCCATGTCTTGCCGCTCGCTGAACCGGGCGCCGTCCGGCGCACGATCAAGGCCATGCTGCACCCAAGTTCGCCGTTCGCCGTCAAGCCGCGCTGGGACCCGGCCTTGTGGGCGTGGCTCCTTCGATTCACACGCCGCTGCAACGAAGCCGACATGCTAGCGTCGGCGCACGCGATTCGCGCACTGCTGGATTCGTCACGCCGGTTGTACGACGAACTGATGGCCACCGAACAACTGGACTGCGAATGGCAGACCCGCGGTTTGCTGTTTGTGTTCCAATCCTCGGCAGCAATCGACCATCACCGACACACCATCGAATTGCTCAACGACCGGTTCGGACAACCCACGCAGTTCTTTACCGGCGACGCGCTGACTCAATTGGAGCCGGCTCTCAAACCCGGGTTGGCAGGCGGTTGGCTGTTTCCCAGCGATGGGCATTTGCGCCCCGATCGACTCATGACGGCCTGGCGACAACTACTCATTGCCCGTGGCGTGACCATTCGGGAAGGCGTTGACGTCACCGGCTGGCGCGGGCACGGCAATTCGGCGCAAACATTGACAACATCGGCGGGTGAGTTCAACGCCGATGCATTCGTCGTCGCGGCCGGTGCATGGACACCCAAGTTGCAGCGCGAATTAGGCGGCCGCATCCCCATTCAGCCGGGCAAGGGATACTCGATTACAATGCCGCGACCGACACGCTGCCCAACGTATCCAATGATCTTTGAAGAACGTCGCGTGGCCGTCACGCCCATGATAAGCGGTTATCGCCTGGGCTCGACAATGGAGTTCGCTGGTTACGACCCGACGTTGAATCGACGCCGACTTCAATTGTTGGTCGATGGTGCCCAGCCTTATCTGCACGAGCCGACGGCCGAGCCGATCCAGGAAGAATGGTATGGGTGGCGGCCTATGACTTACGACAGCAAACCGATCATCGGGCCGAGTCGCAGTTACGGCAACGTCTGGATCGCCGCGGGGCACAATATGTTAGGCCTGTCGATGTCACCGGCGACCGGCAAACTCGTCAGCGAGTTGATCACAGGCACGCCGCCTCACGTTGACCCCGCGCCGTATTCGGCCACCCGGTTTTGATTCGGCTTGGATCACACCAATCTCGTATTTTGACATCATTGCATTCACCGCTGGGAATCACCATGTCATCACTTGAAACGCGCTTATTCATCAATGGTCGCTGGGTCGCCGCTGAGGGCGGGCGGACGTTGCCAGTCATCAACCCCGCCACGGAAGAGAACGTTGCCGAGGTGGCGTGGGGCAGCCGCGCTGACACTCGCACTGCTTTTGACGCGGCCGTTGCTGCGCTGAAGGATTGGTCGAAGCGCACGGCCTACGAGCGCGGGGCGATTCTCAAAAAGACGGCCGACCTGATGCGGCAGCGGGCCGATGCTATTGCGAGCACCATGACGCAGGAACAAGGCAAG
>JANNLP010000227.1:0-22520 GCA_031396905.1 Gemmataceae bacterium | reverse complement strand
CCTCCATGACACAAAGAAAACTCCACAATCAAACCGATGAACCGAATCTCAATCGGAATTGCACGAAGTCGTTAGCACTCACCGAGCCATCGCCGTCGAAGTCAAAAGCGTAGAAGGTGCCGCCGAATACCAGTCGGAACATAACGAAGTCATTGACAGCCACAGAGCCGTCGCCATCGTTGTCGCCAAAGAGGCGATGAAAGTTGAGTGCGTAATTTCCGCCCGCCGTCCCATTGCCATCGCCATCGAGTGATTGGCCAATTCCATCGGTGACTAAACCTTCGACAAAGCCAAGTGTGAACTTGCCATCGGGCAGTTCGCCGAAGCTGACGGTGGCTTTTGTCTGCCCGCTGGTGTTATCCAGCGAGACCGTGAACGGCACCGCGCCGCCGGGGCCGGCCAACGTCACCGCTGTTGCCGGCGTAGCGGGGAATATCACCACGCGGTCAAACGTCACGGTCACATTGTAAAAGCGTGACCGCTGCACAGTGCCATCGCCAATGGCCGCGCTAGATACAACCGGTGGAGGGGGTATGTCGATCAATGCCGAGTCGCTGCTGACGATGCCGAAGTCATCGATCGCTTTCATGGCAACGAAAAAGCTGGATGCGCCTGTCAAACCCAGTCCGTTGAATGTCGGCGTCGCGCCGGTTTCATCACCACGAGTTGCGCTGCCACCCGTCTCGCCAAAAAGTCCATCGGCGTCGAGATCCCACAGATAGTACAGTGACGATGAGGCCTGATCGGGGTCAGTTGAGGCAAGACCCGAAAGCTGCACCGTGCCGTTCGCTGCCAGAGAATACGGCCCGGCGGCTTCGGCAACTGGTGTGCGATTGATAAACAACCGCACGGCCTTGCCGGTGGCCACAAGACTCGTGTCGGAACCATCTTGACTGATCAAAACACGGTTGCTGCCCTGCGTGCCAACATCTTTAATGCCGACGGTCGCGGAGTTGCCGTTGTCGAGGCCACCGGAGTTCAACTCACTGAGATCGGTGTAGTTGAAAACGACATCGCCGGACCGCGCACCCGTATTTAACTCCAGCACGGCTTGGAAGGTGATGCCATCATTGCCGGATGTGGGTTGCTGCTGGTAGTAATGGACGTTGCGCCAGTTGATCACCAACCGATCCGGCGTGCCATCCGTGTTGAGGTCGACAAACTTGTAGAGAATCAAATCGTCAGTCGCCGAATTGCGCTGAGTCACAATGTCGTCCCACAACGCGGCAATCGATGCCTGCGGCGGCGTCGTGGTCAAATCGAGATTGGTGTAATCGCTCGTGCCGCCGCTGAATGTAATGATGCCGTTGGACCCGATGTACATTTGATTGGCACCGGTGTACTCCACGCCGTAGAAGCGGAACTTGCTGGTGCCCAGACTAATGGTGTCGTTGGCGTCATCAACGTTGCTGAGCGAAGTGATACTGACAACGCCGGCATCGCCGGGGTTCAATAACCAGGCAGAATCGTAAGGAATTGCGTTGAATGCATAACCGAACCCATCGGCCGAGCGACCAATCGTGAACGCGGCCGTGTATTCATCGCCGGCTTCGCCGGAGATGCCATTGCCGTTTTGATCCAGAGCTTTGCTGTTGGTCGCGAGAATCTGCGTGCCGAGGGTTAGGGCATATGCGCCGGGCACGACCTGACCGCCAATGTTGATTTGCAACGATGTCGGCGTCAACCAGGTGAATCCCGCGACTTGGCCGACGATGTTGCCACCGGGACCCGTGAAGCTCGCGATGTCGGCGGCGGGATTGAAACTGGTTTGATCCATCGGCTGCGTGAAGTCGAATTGAATCGACGTAACCGGCCCCGCCGTGCTGCCAGTCGGCGTCGATTGCAACACCCGTGGTGGTTGCGAGGCTTGCGTGACCGTAACGTTGGTGAACGTGCTGGTATTGAGTCTGGTATTGTCGCCAGCGGCCACGGCCAAGCCGGCGAACACGGACGATCCCATCGTAACCGCGGCGCTGCCGGCGGATGTCCAGCCGACGCCGTCGGTGGAGCGTTCCGCGCTGAACACGTTCGCCAAGCGGCTGATGCGGAACCAATACGGCGCGGCAATGCCGGGCGTGTTGGACGACGCGGCCACGCTCCCGATCGTGGTGCGGGACAACCAGTTGGAGCCGGCGGTAGGTGTGACGCCGAGAAACACCATGCGGGCATTGGCGTTCATGGTATCGCGGATCATGATGCCGACGCTAGCACCTGTTGTCGCTTCAATCGCGGCCACCCGTGCCGTGATGCTGCCATCGCCGCTGAGCGGTTGATAAAGGAAGTTGAAGGCGTCGGAGTTGCTGCCGATCTGAATGCCGGAGCCGATAACGGTGTGCGTGCTGCCACTGATGCCCGCGCTGCCGCGGCCGCCAATACCGCCGACATCCTGATCCGCCCACGGCGATGCCAGGGCAACGGCTGGCGCGGTGGCGCCGAACACAATCGGTTGCGACGTGCTTTCCGAATACGAGTTCACAGCGGCGACGCGATAGTAGTATTCGGTTAAGGCGCTCAGACCGGTGTCGGTGAATGGCGAACTCGCAACTGTGGTCAGCGTGGTGTAAGTCAATCCATCCGTGGATCGCTGAATGCGGTAACCCGTCGCGCCGGCAATGCCGCCCGTCCAGCTCAGGCCAATCTGCGTCGCGGCTACGCTGGTGATTTGCAGATTCGTGATCGGATTGAGCCGCGTGCTTGTGGTGTAAGTACTCGACGGCCCATCGCCGAAGGCTGAGGTTGGCGTCACACGATACTGATAAACGGTCGCAATCGTCAGTCCGGTGTTGTTGTAACTGGGCACATTGACGCCGACGGTCGAAAGCAACGTCCAATTTGCGCCGCCATCGTTGCTGCGTTCGACGCGATAGCCCGTTTCGCCGGCGATGTCGCGCCAGTTGACCACGAGTTGGGTGGTGTTCAGTGATGTCACCGAAAAGTTGGTCACTGCTCCCGGTCGATTGACCGCGCTGGCGACGGGTGAGGGTGCCGAGTTGCTCGGTACCGCATCGCGGGCCGAGATGCGATAGAAGTAGCGGATGCCGCCGGCGAGGCCGGTGCTGGTGTGCGTGAGGCTGGCCGTGGTCGCGACCTGGGTCCAATTGACGCCGTCGGCCGACCGCTCGACGGCGTACGTAGTTGCACCGGGGACTGCCGACCAGGTCGCGACGACTTCCGTGCCGGCGCCGAGGCTCAGTGCCGGCACCGCCGGCGCCGGTAGGGCATTGTAGACCGGAGCCGGCGTACCCGTGGTGCCCGTGGTACTCACGTTTTCAAACGTGGCATCGTTCATTTGGTTGTAGTGCGAATTGTTGTGGCTCGTGACGGCCAGGCCGATCAGCACTTGTGTCGACATGGACACGGTTTGCGTACTCACTGTGGACCATGTCGTGCCATTCGCGGAGATTTCGCCGACGATGGAGTTGCCCGTCCGTGTCAGGCGCACCCAATACGGGGCGACGGCCGTGGCTGACACACTCGTCGTACTCCCGCCGGTCGAAGTTCGATATTGGAAGTTGGCGCTGCCTGGTTTCAACAACATGAAGGCATTGCGCGCATCACTCGCAGTCGTTTCGCGGATCATGACGCCGGCCTTGGCGTCGTTGTTGGTGCTTTCGACCAACGTCACCCTGGCCGTAATGCTGCCGTTACCATTCAGGGGCGTGTAAGCGTAACGGAAACTGTCGCTGGTACTCCAAATGTCCGAGCCGGAGCCGCCGACGCGCCAAATGCCGGTGCCGGAGTCGAACCCGGCATAGCCGCCGGTTACAAGTGTTCCGATATCCTGGCTCGCCCAACCGGCAGGTAGTGTCCGAGCGCTGACGTGATACGCGCCGACATCGGCGTAGTTGCCAGCGCCGGACATTAACACGTAGTAAGTGCCGGCTGGCAGATCCATCACCAGATTTTGATCGTTGTTCGCGCCATCGGCCGTCGCCAGGCGATTGCCCGCGCCGTCGTAGACCTCCATCTTAATGTCGATGCCGGACGGCGTGTTGGCGTTGCCATAGATGCCATACAAGCCGCCCACGCTGTCAAACGTAAAGGCATCAACATCATTCAGGCGTTCGATGGTGCCCCAGCCGAAGAAATAGCCATCGGCCAACTGCATTTCCGTCGCCGTGCCCGTCGGAGTATTAGCATGTTCATCGGCACGATAGCCATCGCCGCCGACGGGTTGGTACACCTTGATCTCGTTGGCGATCGCCGTCAGGTCGTCCTGCAGGGAACTCGCCGAATAGCTTGGGTGCCCGATGATGAACTTGTGCACGTTCTGCGCGAAGTCCACACCCATAATCGGGCCGTGCAGGGCAAAGCCGCTGGAATACTCGGCCGTCTTGACGCCGAGCAGGTTGTAATCGGATTGATGGCTGAGGATAAAGTTGTGGCCGATTTCGTGGGCGATGCCCGAAATCCGCGTCCTGGCGTCGCTGCTCTGATTGAATCCACGCGGTATGGAATTCGGAAATGCGCCAACGTAAGCGTACCCGCCCGAAATTGAGTTGGACATTAACTGCCAAACCGTCGGCGTGGTGGCGACGACCGGTTGCACCGTCGTCACGTTCACGTCATAAATCGAATAATAAACGCTAATCTGACGCCAAACTTCGACAATTGTGTTCTGCTCGGCCACGTCGAAGTTCGCGGAGTCGCCGTTGTTGTCGTAGGGGACGTTGGAGCCGTCGCCGTCGAAATCGAGATAAATCGCTACGGGTGAACTCTTATGGCTGCTGAGGATCGGCAGTCCATTGGCTGCGGTCGTCCACGTGAAAGGCAATGGCGACAACGGCCCGGCCGGTCCACCACCCAGAGGCCCCACCGGGATGATCGCCAGCGGTGGTGTGGCCCACGGCCCCTTTGCCTCCAATGCCGGGTCGGATTTGTAGACCGTGTCAAATTCGAAATGTTGCGTTGTGACCACCGGTGGAAGCGGGCCGACGAGGTCGTGGCCGTCGAATGGCCCGTGGTGCGGCACGCAGCGGCTTTCCAGTTTGAGAAATGATAATTTGGCCTTAGTTGACGCCTTGCGGCTGAGAAGCGAATGACGTTGAACCATGACGCGGCAATACCTCGATGGCGAGAAGGATCGAAGAAAATTTAGATTGGACGGCAAGTTATTCTAACACGACAGTGACGTGATACTAGATATGATTGACTTCTGAGTTGAAGATTCCCGCGTCATTTGCGAAACCTTGCCTTCATGGTTTACCTCAATCGCATTTACACCAAGTCCGGCGACGGCGGCGAAACCGGCCTCGGCGACGGCTCGCGCGTGCTGAAGGACGACACACGGATCCAAGCCATCGGCGATGTTGACGAGTTGAACGCTACTCTGGGCTTGTTGCTTGCAAATGTCCGCGACTATGCGGAAGCGAAGCTGATCTTGCACATTCAACACGACTTGTTCGATCTCGGTGCCGACCTGTGTGTGCCGCCTGCGAAGAATGAAGAGGCTGGCAAAGCTCTGCGGATGACGCCCGGCCAGGTGGAGCAGTTGGAACGTGCCATCGACCGCGTCAACGAGCGGCTCTCACCACTGAACAGCTTCGTGCTGCCTGGCGGTAGTGTTGCTGCGGCATGGTGCCATCTCGCGCGCACGATATGCCGCCGTGCTGAACGCAGCGTGGTGACTTTGGCGCGCACGGCCAATATCAACTCCGACGTCACCAAGTATCTCAATCGCCTGTCCGACCTGTTATTCGTCCTGGCCCGCGGCGCAAACAATGACGGCGCCGATGACGTACTTTGGACACCAGGAGCGGGTCGGAGCAAATCTTAGTCGCTCCACAAGCCAAATCCGCGTGCCAGACAATAAAGTCCGCCGACGTGGGAAAGAAATTCGAGCACGCCGAGAAGAATTGCCGTGCGCGCCTGTGCATAACCTTGCACCCGCGGATTGGCTCGATATCGCCGAAGGGCCACCAATCCCATGAATATTGCGATGGCACCCAAAGCGACACCCAGTGGCGGAATGATGCCGCGCCAGGCGAGCCGATAGGCCTGTTGCGCCAACGGATTTTGCCGCGGCGACGCGTCGCCGAAGATCGGAATGTCGGGGATTGGCGTCTTGCGCATTGGTGCAATAATTGTTACGAAACCGGGCCGCCAAATGAAAGGCGACGTGGTCGCACACGTCTGCTAATCTATCGATATGTCCCGCAATCACGGATTCGTCCGCATTGTCGCCGCCGTGCCGCCGCTGGCACTGGCAAACCCGGCCGCGAATATCGGACATATTCTGGCGTCGCTTCAAGCGGCGGAGGGCTTGCGGGCGGCCGTCGCGCTCTCTCCCGAACTCTGCCTCACCGGCTACACCTGCCACGACTTGTTTCACCAAACAGCGTTGTTAGCAGCGGCGTCCGAAGCGCTTGAAAAGTTAGCCGAGCGCACGGCCAAAATATTCACCGGCCTCTCCGTCGTCGGCTTACCGCTGGTCGTCGGCGATGCCGTATTCAATTGCGCGGCTGTATTTCAAAATGGCAAGGTACTTGGCGTCATCCCCAAGTCGTTTCTGGCGAATCAGAAAGAGTATTACGAATCACGTTACTTCGCTCCGGCCGCTGCGGCGAGTTTAGACACGGTGACGTTGCCGTCCGGCGCCACCGTACCATTCGGCACCGACCTCCTATTTGAGGCGCGCGGTGTGCCCGGCTTCATCGTCGGCATCGAGATTTGCGAAGACTTGTGGGTGCCGGTGCCACCTTCGTGTGGACAGGCGCTCGCCGGTGCAACCGTGCTTCTCAACTTGTCGGCATCCAACGAACTCGTCGGCAAGGCGGCGTATCGCCGGCAACTGGTCGTCGGCCAATCGGGCCGCTGCATGGCAGCGTACATCTATTCCTCGTCCGGCGTTCATGAATCCACGCAAGACATTGTCTTCGGCGGGCATTGCCTCATCGCCGAGAACGGCACGCTGCTCACCGAGTCGGAGCGGTTCCGCCGCGATGCTTTTTTGATCGCAGCTGACCTCGATATCGAACGAGTGCGAGCCGACCGACACGATGCCATGTCGTTCGCCCAATCGGTACAAGACTCGAAAAGCGACAAACATTTTCGTCGGATCATATTCGAGTCGGACATAGAAGCACCGACGAAATTGCTTCGTTCCGTGGACGCACATCCCTTCGTACCCAAAGCGGATGCAGAACTCAATGATCGCTGCGCGGAGATTTTCCACATCCAGACGACCGGGCTGGCCCGTCGGCTGGAGCATATCGGCATCCCCAATGTCACTATCGGCGTTTCCGGTGGGTTGGATTCGACGCTGGCTTTGATGGTCGCCTGCAAGACCTGCGATCTCATCGGCATGCCGCGGCAGAAGATCCTGGGCTTTTCGCTGCCCGGTTTCGGCACCACCAGTCGAACCCGCGCTAATGCCAACGCACTGATGAAGCAACTCGGCGTCACGGCCAAGGAGATCGACATTCGAGCATTGTGCCTGGCTGAGTGGCTGGCTCTCGGGCATGCGCCGTTCGGCATCAACTTGCAGGGCATGGACGTTGATGCCTTGACCGCGAGGCTGCGTAACATTCCGGCCGACAAACGCCATGATCTGGTGTTCGAGAATGTGCAGGCCCGTGTGCGCACAAACCTGTTGATGAACGCTGGATTCGTGATCGGCACTGGCGACCTTTCCGAATTGGCACTCGGCTGGTGCACTTACAACGCTGACCACATGAGCATGTACGGCGTGAACATCGGCGTACCCAAGACATTGGTCAAGTTCCTCGTGCGCTGGGCCGCTGAATGCGAGTTTGCCGGTCCCGCGCGGCAAACATTGAACGACATCGTAGCCACTGTAATTTCGCCGGAGTTGCTGCCCACCGATGCGAGTGGTGCCGGACAGGCCACCGAGTCAGTGATCGGGCCATATGAGTTGCATGATTTCTTTTTGTTTCACATGTTGCGCTATGGCGCGCCGCCGGCCAAGGTGCGTTTTCTCGCAAGCTTCGCCGAGTTCGATGCCAAATATTCAGTGAGCGATATCGACCATTGGCTGCGAGTATTCATCAAGCGGTTCTTCGCTAATCAGTTCAAGCGGTCGTGCTTGCCGGATGGGCCAAAAGTCGGCTCGATCAGCCTCAGCCCGCGCGGCGACTGGCGCATGCCGCCGGATGCGGATCCGGCCGCATGGCTTGACTTGGAGTAAGTGCGGGAATACGATAATGTTAGGTTTTGAGACGGAGTCTCATTAAGTGGTTTCTCGATATGTTTGACGCGCCATGCTGCGACAAATCGGCTTGTGGCCAATGCCCCGGCGACTATGTCTGCCATTGCCTGAAAATCACGGAAGACATGATTGAAGACGCCATCGCTCTGGGTGCGCGAAGCCTAAGCGACCTGCGCGTCGACACCGGAGCCGGAGACGGGTGCACCGCCTGCCACGTCCGACTGAACGCCTACATCGCCCGCGCAGTTGCCGCTGATTCGGCGCGCGGGCTGCGGTCGCTGGTCATGGCATGAAGTCAATTACTCGTTAATACCCCGCGTACGACTTCTCTTCCGCAATCGTCGAGCCCAGTAAGTCGCTGATCTTGCGTTTGACTTCCGCCCGGCGGTCGTTGGTGCGATAGACCGATCGGGCAAGCTCCGTGAACTTCGGGCCGAAGTCAGCCGCGCGTTCGCAATCGCGGATGGCATCTTCGATGTCCCAGAGCTGTGCGTTGATGCCCTTCAATTCATGGGCAAGCGATGCTAGTTCCGGAGTCGTCGGAAATGTCGCGACTTGTGCCGACTCCAAAAGTGCCAATTCGCGCCGGATGTTGACCAGCTTGTTGGCATCCTTGATGCGCTCGGATTTGATTTGCAGGATTGCGATCTTGTCAAAGAGTTCTCCCGGCGCAACGGGCACCGTGACGTTGCGATCATGGACCACCGGCGGCACAGCGGCCATCGTTCCACTCACGACTTGACGCAGCGTCTCGGCCATTTCGGCGAACACCGGCGTCCAGTTGCCCAGTTCCTTTTGGCGGAATAACCGCATGGATGGATACCAGAAACAGTCGTTGCGGTGTTTCTGCCAGCGCCAATCGCTGGCTGTGGAAAGCGCGACCCACACGGGAATTCCCATCGTGCCGGCCAGGTGGGCAATGGCGGTGTCCGACGTGATCACCATGTCGAGGTGCTGCATGACGGCTGCCGTGTCCATCATCGCGCCGCCTTCGTCATCCAGTCCGTCCAACACGGTGATCGGAACGCGGTCGCGATTCTCCGCCATCTGCTCTTCGCCGTAGCCTTTTTGCAGGCTAATCAACTTCACCGCTTCGACCTGAGCCAGCGGCGCGAAGTGCCGTAATGCAATCGAGCGGAAGTTATCGCCGATAAATGTCTTGCTGCCCTGCCAGCACAAGCCGATCTTGAAGCCGCTGATGGCCTCAATTCTCGGCTTCCATCGTTCAACGCGTTCCGGTTCGGGAAACACGTATGGCACTTTGGCGGGCATGTTCTGTTCGTTGAGACCAAGAATGCCGGGGATGGAGCCAATGGGTGAGTACAGCTCGAAGTTAACCGCCGTCGGCTCATCAATAGGCAACCAATCATCGATGCCAGCGGTGCGCATCAGCAGCGGCTTCATCTGCTTGAGACATGCGAATACGACTTCGGCGCCGCGGTCTTTCAGCAGCGGCAGCAGGCGCACAAACTGCAATGTGTCGCCAATGCCTTGTTCGGTGTGAACGAGTATCCGTTTTCCGGTGAGATCGCCGCCGGCCCAGCGAGGGCGCGGAATCGCGGGCCGGGCAACCTGCCCAGTGAGCCAGCGCCATTCGTACTCGTGCCAGCCGCGATCGAACCAACCGCGTGTGAGCCATACCAGCGCGCGATTAAAGTGCGCATGTTGGTGATCCGGCTGCAAGCGCACGGCCGTTTCATAATGTTGCAGCGCCCTATCTTCGTTGCCGAGGCGTTCGCAGCACATGCCGGCATAGTTGTACGCGGCAATCAAGTCCGGGCGTTTGCGCAGCGCCAGTTCCAACTTCGGTAGCGCATCGGCCAGCCGGTGGTTGTTGTAATCAAGCAAACCCAACGCGCAGTGCGCCGTCGCGCACTCGGGATCAATCCGCAGAGCCGCCTCGGCCTGTGCTGCCGCTTCCGGATGACGATGCAAATCCCAATAAACCAGCGACAGGCTGCCATAGGCCTCGGCATACTGCGGCAACGCGGTGATAATGCGCTGATACATCGCAATTGAGTCGGCCGCCTGCCCGCTGCGAAAGAACAGTTGCGCCTGTTCCATCGCCTGATCGACCGACATCGCGCCTTGCTGCTGATCCACGCCCACCCCTCCGAGTTATCGATTCCGGAAATCATGGTTTATGCCCATGCCGATGCCCGCCGTGGAAGATCGCATGGTCTTTGTTGCCGCGCGAGTAGACGTAGGCGACAAGGTCCAGCACGTCATCGTGGCTCAGTTTATCAAGCAAGCCTTTGGGCATCAGCGACGTCGGTGACCTCTGGCGACTTTCGATATCGTCTTTTTTTAGAACTCGAGCGGCGGTACCGGCGATGGGATTCTCCACAATCTTCACAGCATCGACCGTCTCTTCCACGATCAGGCCTGTCAGCGTCTGCCCGCTCGCCAGACCAATGACATACGACTGATGCTTATCGTTGATCCGGGTCGACGGGTCGATCATTTCCTTCCAGATATCACGTGCGGTCCACTTGGTGTCGAACTGCGTCAGATCCGGGCCGTACTGCTGGCCCACGCCCTCCATCACATGACACGCCATGCAATTGGCGACCTGGAACATCTGTTTGCCATGTGTGTACGATCGGCCCTGTTTCATGTCGCCGACGGCAGCGGCCAGATCGTCGTACTTCCATTCCGTTCGCGGCCTACGGTCCTGCAACATAGCATCGTCGATCTTCACCGGATGCGCCGCCAAATAGGCTTCCGCATTGGCGTGGTATTGTTCCAAATCATCGACAACGTACAGTGCTCCGTACATCGTGCGCCAGTGGCCGGGATAAGTGCAGACGAACGGATAAACGCCGGGTTTTGCCGGCGCAGTGAAGCTCAGTCGCTGCGTCTGTCGCGGCTGTATCAACTTGCTGGCGACCAACACGCGATCCGATTTGGGCACATAGTGCCTTGCCGCCGCGTCGGGATCAGTCGCTGTCGCTTCCGCGGCCGTGCCGATAGCTTCCAACGACCCGGGTTGTACGATCACAAAGTTGTGCGGCATCAGATCGACGTTTTCAAAGACAAACTCCACTGGCTTGCCCGCCTTCACGGCAATAATGTCCTTGTCGAACGTCATACGTTCCGGCAGTGTACCGACACGAATCACGCGCACGCCCAACTCGCCAAGTTCGGCTCGCACCTTTTTCGCCTGATCGACCGGCAACAAATTGGCGAGGGCGTCGGCGAACTCCATGGCATCAAGCGCGGAGTCGGCGGTGCGATCCTTCGCTGCCGTCGCGCGCAACACAGTTAACAACTCGTCGACCAGAGGCGATGTTTGATGGGTCGGCCACGTGGATTGCGGCATGCGCTGCAATGCTCGAATCGCAGCTTGGCGGTCTGCCGGCTGTTTGATGAATAGTGCGATCGTATCGAATGTGTCCTTCTCGTTGCTGCGCGCCGCAACCAGGGCCGTCATTGCCGCGTGACGCAGGTTGGATTCGCTTTGATTGGTGGCCGCCTGTTTCAGGATCAACGCAATCTTCGGATACAACGCAGTCTTGATAGCCGGGTCAGCAATTTGATTCACGCAACCGAGAAGCTCCACGAGACCCCTGGGAGTTGACTTGGCAGCGTTCCATGCGTTTTCGGCCGACCGATAAGCGTTGATCCAGTTGACGAAAGCCGCCTGACGTATCGCAAGCCGCCGACCTGTTAGTGCGATTTTCTCCAAATCATGGCCAAACGGTTTCAGTTCGTCGGCCGTTCGGCCTTGCAGCATCCGCACGAGATCGAAAACCGCGCCATCGTCCTTGCCTTCTTTGCGTTCGTCATAGCGGACAACGACGCGAATCAGCGTTCCCGTTTCAGACTTCTTGTCGTGCGTGGCAAGTTCACGCAACGCCGTCAGCCGGACCTCATCGGTGATACCCGTCCGCGTTACGTACTCGAACAACACTTCCGGCGTTCGTTCAAGTCTGGCCAGTTGATCCATAGGCAGCGTGCGAAGCAAGTACGCTTGACCCTCGGCTGTGTGGATCGAAAACTTCTTGCCGCGCGCGACGGCCGCGCGCCAAACCGGCGTCAGCGCTCGCATGGATTCTTTGATGGCGTAGTCAAGATACTTATCGGTTGGTTGAGATTCGGCACGCAACACGATCTCCATTGCTTCCGGCTCATCAAAGAAACTGGCCGCACGTACCGCCTCCAGCCGAACACGGGGATGCGAATCCTCGGCCAACAATCGGAAAAGTCGCAATGCCTGTGGGACCCGGTGCCGCTGATGGCAAAGGACGCGAGTCGCCGCCGCTCGGACACGAAAATCGGGCGAAGTCAACAACTGCGACATTGGCGAGACCAAGGAACCATCCACTGCCTCGTGCCACTGCCTCACCCAGAGTCCTTCCAGTCGATGATGTTCATAATCCGGGTCCTTGGGATCCAAACTCAGCACCCACTTTTCCAACGCCGACAGCACATCTTTCGTCGGCCGCGAACCTAACTCACCACGGACACGATTGCGCACCCGATCTTCGGGCTCCTTGAGCAGCTCGAACAACTTCTCAACCGGTTGTCCATCAATCTCAGGTTGCTTCAACAGCGGCCGGCCTTCGCAGGTCACGCGATAGATGCGGCCATGTTTGCGGTCGCGGCTGGGATCGCGCAAGTTGTGCTGCATGTGGCCAATGATCGGGTTGTGCCAATCGATGAAATAGAGAGCGCCGTCCGGTCCGATCTTCATGTCGCTCGGGCGAAAGCTCGGATCGCTCGAAGATAGGATCGGCTCCAACTCGGTGCCTTTGAAACTCGCGCCGTCGTCTTCAATGCGATAGCGCTGAATGCCCTGGATGCCGATCACATTGGCGACGAGCAGATTACCCTGAAAGTCTGCCGGGAAATGCCGACTCGATAGATACTCAATGGCCGGGCATGGCCGGGTGCGCTGTTGATACACTTGCGGCGGCGCGGGATGCTTCTCCGGGTGCGGCAACCGGCCACTGAACAACGCGGCATGATATGGCTGCGATCCCGTGCCATCGACGACGATGTCCTGCCCCCAGCGGTCAAACGCATGACCATGCGGATTGGCAAAACCAAACGGAACATAAACCTCGAACTTGTGGCTGCGCGGCTCATAGCGGTACACGCCAGCATTGGCATTGCGCACCGGCGGCCCCCACGGTGTCTCGACCTGCGTGTGATGAAACGTGCCTTCCTGAAAGTAGAGTGCGCCGCCCGGGTCAAGCACAAAGCTGTTCGCCGTGTGGTGTGTGTCTGCCGAATCGAGGCCATGCAGCACACGCTGACGCAAATCTGCTTTGCCTGTGCCTTTGGTATCTTTGAGAAACATCAGGTCCGGCGCCTGCGCTACCAACACGCCGCCATCGTACAACTCAAATCCGGTTGGGTTGTGCAACCCATCGGCAAACACGGTCATTTTGTCTGCCTTGCCCGTGCGTTTCGTGTCCTCGAAGATCAGAATTTTGTCGTTCATCGGCTCGGTCGGCTTCCAGTGCGGGTAGGTTGGCCACACCGCAACCCACAACCGGCCCTTCGCATCCCATGTCATCTGGACCGGCTTTGCCAACTCGGGAAATTGTTCCTCGCTGGCGAACAATTCAACTTTCAAACCTTGCGCCACTGTCATCCGGCGAATCGATTCCTCGCCGCTCAGATAGATATGCTCGCCGTTGGGGCCAGTGCCCGGCTTATTTGTAATGACCGGGATGAACGACGGAAGATTCGAGTCATCCGGTTTGATCGCCTGGCCCTGTGCTGCCGCCCAGATCACCTTATCGCGATTGGCCGTCATCACATCCAACACTTCCATCTCGCGCTGTGCCACTTCCCGGTTGGTCTGGTTGTTCACAAACTTGAGATCCGCTCGGCCACCATAGATTGAGTAGCCGTCGGTGGTCCGATAGCGTTGAAACCAATGAAAGTCCTTGTCGTTGACAGCAGGGCGGATTCGTTCGAACTGCACGTCCTCGCCCACGGTCGATTCCGGCAGGCCAAGTTGCCTGATAATGTCGTGAGCAACCCAGCGTGCGCCCACTTCGTTCAGATGAATTCCGTTGATCGTGAAGCCGACGTCATTCAATTTGCCCCTGAGTTGTCGTTCGCTCGGCGCAGTGAACAAATCAACAAATGGTACGTCGCAGGCTTTCGCCGCCTTGGCCATCGAGGCCGAGTACATTTGCAGGCGGACATTGTTGCCCTTGCCATCGGGTAATCGGCGGTCCTTCAAATCCTCGTGCGCAATGGGCGAGAACAGCACCACACGTGGCAGCGTAGCTCCGTTGTAGTTCTTGCTCTTCAAATGCTTGACATACTTCTCAAGTTCTTGAGTGAACTTGCCCAAGCCAGCCTCGCCGGCAAACGACTCGTTGTACCCGAAGAAGGCGAAGATCACGTCGGCTTTACATTTAGTCAGCCACTCATCCGGCGAACCGAAGTTGGCGGAACGCATCCGCGTCGTGATTTCATCACCGGAGAAACCCAGGTTGCGGATGACGAGTTGATGTTTCGGATGGCTGGCGTGCAACAGTGTTTCCAACCAACCGTCGTGCTGCATCCGCTCGGCCGTGGTGTTGCCGATGATGCAAATGTGGTCGCCGGGCTTGAGATCCAACGGCGCGGCCAATGTCATCATCGGCCATGCCAGGAGCGACGCGAATGCCATCAGACGAGTCATGAATGCCGCCACTATCTATTGGTGATCGACGAGGATCATCCGATTTTACGGCCCTGAGTGGGAATTGCGACAAGTTGGCAACGGCTCTGCGTTCTCGTACCGCTGCCGCCCAACGGCCACCGGTTTGCGCCGGGCGGGCGGGTTACTATGTTGACATTGGGTGCCCACGCTGAGGATGGAAAATGCGCCAGGCCCGAATTGCCTTGCTGTGCCTGATGGCCATGTCGATCAGTGCGTCAGCGCAGACGCAACCCGTCAAGCCCGCCGTGAATACCAACCCGGAGTTCCAGGGCAAAACGCTCGATCAGTGGATCAAGGAAATCGAAGACATCGATCCGAGTATCCGCGAGCACGCCATCAAGATGGTGGCCATGATGGGGCCGGCGGCGAAAAAAGCCGCACCCGCGATTACACGACAAATCAACATCAACAACGATCTCAGTCCGATGACCAACGCCATCATCGCCATCGGCTTGATCCTCCCCGACGATGAGAAGCACAGGGAACGAGCGGTTGCGGCTCTGATACCCATGCTCAGCAGCACTCAGGGGATCGTCCGCTTTCAGACGTGCACATCGCTGGGGAACTTTGGTCTGGCCTCGCGCAATGCCATCGGCCTCCTAGCGACGACGATTCGCGATGCATCATCGTGGGAGATTCGCAAAGCGGCGGCATTTGCTCTGGGTCGCTGCGGTTACACGGAAACCAACTTTCCCGATATCCGCGCTCTGAACGCGCTGAATAGAGGTATTGACGATACCAGCAATCAAGTCCGCATTGAGGCGTTGCAGGGGCTGATCAACCTCGGCCCACCGGAATCACTTGCGGATCGGCAAGCATTGAAGGAACATTTCGAAAAGCGCTTGAAAGTGGACAAGGACAAGTACGTCTCCATATGGGTCCGCGTAGCCCTGATGCGCATCGATGAAAAGGCCATCAACGATGCCAACTTGAAGTACATTGCTGGCTTTCTGAAAAAAAATGACCCGATTGGCATCAACGCCGATGCGGCCCGCGCGCTCGGCGCCATTGGTCCCATGGCCAAATCAACCATCCCGGATTTGATCGTCGCTCTTCAGGACAAAGACATTTCACTGGTCGCCTGGTCCGCATGGGCCTTAGGCCGCATGGGTTCCGAGGCCAGATCGGCGCTGCCGGCATTGGAAGAGTTGAAGAAAAGTGCCGACACATCCATCAAAAGCGCCGTGGACGACGCCATCAAGAACATCAACACTCCGAGACGGTAGTTGGTTAGCCACATCCCGATTCGTACGAACCGATCTTGTCGATGCGCCGGGCGTGGCGGCCACCGTCAAATGGGGTTTGCAGCCAAATCTTGACCATGCGTTCGATCAGGTCTTCGCCGAGCAGGTCAGCGCTGAGACACAATACGTTGGAGTCGTTATGGCTGCGGCTCAACTCGGCGGTGATGCTGTCGTGACATGGCGCAGCACGGACGCCTTTGACTTTGTTGGCGGCGATACTCATGCCGATGCCAGTGCCGCATATCAAAATGCCACGATCCATCTTGCCATCGCCGACCGCCGTTGCCACCGGGATGGCGATGTCGGGATAGTCCATGCTGGCGGGGTTGTCCGTGCCGAAATCCACCGCGTCGTTGCCGAGTTGCTTGCACAACGCCATGATGCGTGACTTGGCGGCAATGCCGCGATGGTCGCTGCCGACCGCTATCTTCATGGTTGGACTCTCCATCAGGGCAGCAAGGTTGGCGCGCCAGCCGCTAACATCTCGCCGACCAGTTTGTCGAGGTTCTTCTGAATCGTTTTTGCGCAGGTGCGATAAACTTCCAGATCGCTGCCGATGGGGTCGGCCAAATCCTGTGTGCCGCAAAGCAGGCGCGTGGTGCTTTCCAGATTCGGGTAAATCGCCACGATGGAATCGCGATGGATGGCCGTCATGGCGATGACGTGATCGGCCACTTCCAGGACTTCCGGCATGATCGGCTGGCTGCGATGCGCGGACAAATCGGTCTTGAACTCACGGGCGACAATCAAGGCCTCGGACGTCGCTGTATTCCCGGGCATTGCCGACAACCCCATCGAACTCACTCGATAGCCGCGACCTACCAGGTCATCCAACTCGCATTTTAGTTTCTCGGCGAGCAGCTTTTTGCACAACCCCTCGGCCAGCGGACTGCGACAGGTGTTGCCCGTGCACACAAACGAAATGAACCAGGCGGTTTGCTCCGCAAGCGCGGCAGCGGGCACCGTGCCGACCACGGGAATGCGAAACTGACTTCCCGTGATTTCGATGAGTGTCGGCAAATTGCCGAACGGCGTCGGACCGGCATCAAGAACAATCGCAAGATGCTCGCCGACCAACTCATTCAACTGACCGACATTCGCGGGCGGAAGGCCGTTCTTGCCGATCACGGTACCGAATGGAAGTGGCTTGCCCATCGCCTGCACCAGTTGCCGGGCAGACCCGGAGTTTGGCGCATAGCGCGGGGTCATCGCGCCTTTCTTTTCGGTGACTGCACTAATTGCCACTGGTCCTGGCCAGACACGGCGCGCCACCCGGCGTGCCAATAGACCGCCGCCGGCCATAATCTTGTCCGGACGTTCCGCGACCGCATGGACTTCAAGAATCGGCAATTTGGGTTTGTCGCCCACCAGTTGCTGTAGCTTCGCCATCGCCTTTTTGTTGTCGGGGTCGGCCACGATGAAGTAGCACGTCTCACACGCGATGCCGACAAGTTGCCCGCCCTTCAGCGCGCGGACGCAAGAGGCAATGAGTTCCGCGTGCGGCGCGGCCGGCGGATTCCAGGACAACACCTGCGGCATGAAAATACGACCCTGCGAGGAGCGGTAACGTAGTCCAAGGCTGTTTTATCTGTTTCGAGCGAAAGCCGCAAGCGGCCTAATCGGAGAGGAACTTGCGATAGTGTTCCTTAATTTTGGCGTCGCCAGCGTGTAGCAACAGGCCGTAGCGCAAACTCAATTCCTCGTTGGGTTGCAAGCGCAACAGCGGCTCGGGCGTGTCTTTTTGTGCCGGAAATCCCGATTCGGCGCGTCCAAACGGATTGGCGGCGAGCAAGCCATAAGCGCGGACATGCCAGCAAGCCCGGCAACGATTCTTGGGATCATCGAACATGGTGATGCCCACCGGCTTG
The DNA here is from genome assembly GCA_031396905.1 of Gemmataceae bacterium. Classification (GTDB taxonomy): domain Bacteria; phylum Planctomycetota; class Planctomycetia; order Gemmatales; family Gemmataceae; genus JAIBBI01. The sequence goes on along the minus strand of JANNLP010000227.1, from coordinate 4,571 downwards.
CCATCAATCTCGCCCGAGTAGTCGCACCAGTCGGCCTTGCGACCCCAACAGTCTTTGTCGCCGCGGGCACCGGATGAATTCAGGATCACGCTCTTGGGGTTTGTGGACGTCCGCAACTTGTCGCTGACCCGCACTCCAAACGCGCCTTCCTTGGTGTCGGCAAAGGACACGGTACCGGATGATTTCAACGTGATGCGAATAACAACTAAGTACGCACCATCGAGCGGCACGAGTTTGATTTCCCGAACCTCCTGGAGAATTGGCCGCCCCTCGGCCGTCTTCCAGGAATTGCGCGTGCGTAGTATTCCTTGAGACGAACGAACATCATCAGCACCGTTGCACTCGATCTTGCCGTGGTTGAGGCCTTCACTCCAGAAATCGACGCCTTTCACACCCGGCGTGCGACTGGCCAGCGTCAGGTCCTCGGGTAATACATCGCCATAGCCCAACCACGCGGAGCGCTGATGCGGATGGTCGGTCGAATCACCGGCACTTGCAGGTTTCATTGGCCAATCGCGACTCACGGCGACACCGCCGGGCGCGTTCAATGGCCAGAAATACGGTTTGGAGTTGCTTTGCCGCGTGTGATATTTCGTGACCAGCTCGCCGTTCACCTTGAACTCGAACACGTCGCCGAACTTCTCGACCGCGACTTTTGCCGGCGTAGGATCGGCCGCCAAAAGCGACGCCAGGACTAACGCGAACGTGGCACCCATGATGTTTGTCCCTCTCCATGGTATATTACGCAGCAAGGGCGGCGCAACCGCTCGGGAGTCGGGTCCGCACATGGCGAAGAAAAAAGTCCGCGTGGATATGCGGAAGAACCGGAGTCAACCGCCGCGCGATCGCTCGTGGACGGCCGAGTTCAAGGACCACGGCTTCGACGAGAAGGCCACCACACACGACGAGCGCGTCCGCACCAAAGGCGATCTGTCGCGGCGTCGCACCGTCATGCAGGACGAACCCGAAGCCGGTGGTTCCACGGCGGCCGGGCCTTCGATTGATACCGATCAATGTCTGCGCGGCCGCGTGCTCAAGGTGCAGGGCCTGCACAGCATGATCGAAGGCGACGACGGCAACGTCTACCGCTGCGGTGTGCGCCGCTTGCTCAAAACCCTGGCGACCGACGAACGACACGTCGTCGCCACCGGCGACGTCGTGTGGTTTCGCCTTTCTGGCACCGATGGCTTGATTGAGCGTGTCGAACCGCGGCATGGCGTGCTCACTCGGGGCTCCCGCGGCCGCGAGCATGTGCTGGTCGCCAATGTCGATCAGGTCGTCATCGTCGTATCGCTCATGCAGCCCGACTTGAAGCCGCACCTCATTGATCGTTACCTAGCCATCGCTCAGCGCGGCAAACTCAAACCTATTGTTTGTCTCAACAAGGCCGATCTCATCGACCCGGTGCTCGTGCAACCACTGATCGGCGCATACTGTCAGCTCGGCGTAACGGCATTGCTGACGAGTGCCATCGATGGCATAGGCATTGAGCGCTTGCGCTCGATTTTAGCTGGCCGGGCGACGGTGATCTCCGGTCAAAGCGGCGTCGGCAAGTCGTCGCTGTTGAACGCGATTCAATCAGATCTAGCCCTGCGTGTACGTTCCGTGAGTGAAAACAACAACAAGGGCCGACACACCACCACCACGGCAGAGCTAATCAAGCTCGACACCGGCGGCTGGGTGGTTGACACACCCGGCGTGCGGCAATTGGAGCTATTCGACGTGGCGGCCGGCGAAGTAGAAGGCCTGTTTCCCGAGTTTCATCCGTACGTTGCCCTTTGCGCCTTCCCGGATTGCACGCACACCCACGAAGAGAAATGCGCCGTCAAGCGAGCCATTGCCCGCCGACTCATCAGCGCCCGTCGCTATACCAGCTACCTCGGCCTTTTGGACGGAGCCGGCTCGTCATCATGATCAAAGCGCTTTCGTTTGCGGTTGCTATCTTGCTGGCCATTGGAACGACTCACGCGCAAGACACGGATCTGCACGTCATCGTCAAATTCGATGCCCACCGGACGCTGTCGCCCACGCTGCGACAATCGTTCCGAGAGCAAGTGAGCCAAGCGTTGAATTCCGCGCTGCAGGGTTTGGGCAGGGCGCGGGTTTTTGATTTCGACGCCGAGCGACCCGAAGACCGCATGAACGAATGGGGCCGTTCTTTCCAAATGGGACTAGACAAGTTGCATTGCGTGGCCCACGGAAATCGCGTGAAGTCGCACTATGTCCATGTTGGCTATCACGATGGAGCGTACCGAGTCAGCTCGCGGCAAGCCGATGGACGACTCGGTTGGTGCAGCCCGATCGTCCGCAATGACAGCACGCCCGACCGCGAAAGCGTGGCCCGCATCGCTATTTTTCAACTGCTCGGCGACTATGGATTGACCGGCAGCATCGCCCAGTTCGACGGCGACCGCACGGCAACGATCCGTTTTCCGGGTTCCAACCTTTCCGATGCGCAACTGCGCGAATGGGTCCGCGTCGGCGATCCGTTTGCCGTGGTGCGGATATCCTCTCCAGGCCGGTGCGACACCGTGCCGCATGCCTACTTCATCGCCACCGGCGTGGCGGAAGGCGGACAAGTCACCGGCAAAATTGAATACCGCTTCACCAAACCGCTTGCAGGCTGGGAAGCCGGTCAGTTCCGCGCCGTCAAATTGGGTGCGACATCCAACTCGGTTCGTTTGCGCCTAGTAGGACCGAATGATGCCACACCGGCCGATGTCTCGGTTCAGGTGTTCGCCACTGGCTTAAGCGCCGGCGACGCCGAGCGCGAGCGCGGCCAGGCACGAGGCGGCCGTTTCGTTTCGATGGAACGTTATGACCGCATGGCGTACGTCAAGCTGAGTCTCGGCGAGCGCTTGTTGGCCAAGGTACCCGTGGCCATGCTTGGATCTGACCCCACGACCATCGAGATCAACACCGATCCCGGCGGTGAGTCGGCCGTGTTAGCCTCTGCGGATGCCCGCATGATTAAACAGCAACTTAACGACCTATTGGTGCGGGTTGGCGAGGAAAGTGAACAACTGCGCGGTCTGATCAACACACGGAAGAACCAACAAGCGCTCGCCAAGGTGAGCGAATTGTTGCGTCAACTCGAAGTGGAAATCCCAACAATTGCGGATGCCGCGATACTGTTACGCAGTCGTTCGCCCGCAGCCGGTCCCAGCCTGGATGAAATCGACCGTAGCGTCCGCGAGTTGAAGCAACATGAACAAACACTTGTAAAAACCAAGACAGATCTGGAACGCTCGATCAGCACAGCGGCGACTCCTGAAGCCGAACGGATGCGGCAAGGACTGAGGGTACTTGTTGCCCGCGCCGATCGCGAAGCCCAGGAGGCCGACTATGACAAGGCCATCGCCACGCTGGAAGACGTCTTGAAGCAAGCTGGCGACTGGCCCGAAATCAAGGCACGGCTGGACGATTGGAAGCGCGGCTGGGCCATCAAGTCAGATGCTCATCGCGCCGCCAGGTCGTTCGTCACTGATGTGTGGGCGAAGGCAGCCAACGTAGATGATGTGAACAAGAGCATTGATCGCGTCAAGCAGTCGTTCACTGCCTGCAAGGAAGCCGGCGACAAGTTGACGACACGCAAGATTTACCTGATCCTCGTAAAAGCCGCGGGATGGATCGAACTGCGTGACAAAGAGTTGCGGCGATCAACGAGTGAAGATGCGGAAAAACAGGGCGAGGCACTGCGAAAGCTGACCAATCAGGTGAAGTCCCTGCTTGGCGAAGTCGAAAGTTACATCAAGTAGCAACCTCGCCCGTCACACATGCGACTCCAGCAGTCCGTACTTTTTCATCCGGCTCAGTAGCGTGCTGCGGGCAATTCCAAGCCGCAGTGCGGCTTCGGCTTTGTTCCATTCCACTTCCCGCAAAATCTGCACGATCTCCGAGCGCTCGCGGGCATGGCGGGCTTCCCGGGCCATGCGCACCGCGTTGCGCTCGGGTCGCGGCTCCCCGGAAACCAACGTCAATGTCGCCGGCTGCATGATTTGCGGCGACAGGTCGGCCGGAGTGATTGCCGCGCCTTCGCACACGACTACCGCCCGCTCAATGGTGTTCTCCAGTTCGCGGATATTACCCGGCCAGGCATACTCTCGCAGAGCAACCAGGGCGTCATCATCAATGGCCTCGATATTCTTGTGGCACCGTTCCGCATGGACGCGCAAAAAGTGATGGGCCAGTTCAATCACGTCTTCATCACGCTCGCGCAGCGGTGGCAACGTCAGACTGATGACATTGAGCCGGTAATACAAGTCGGCACGAAAACGGTTTTCACGGATAAGGCGTTCCAAGTCCTGGTGGGTGGCCGTAATCAGCCGCACATCGACACGAATCGGCTCATTGCTTCCGACGCGCTCAAACGTCTTTTCCTGCAGCACCCGCAACAACTTGGTTTGCAGGTCGGCGCTGATGTCGCCGATTTCATCGAGGAACAGCGTACCGCCGTCGGCCGTCTCAAACCGGCCAGGCTTATCGCGGGTCGCCCCGGTGAACGACCCTTTCACGTGGCCGAATAACTCGCTTTCGAGAATTCCCGGTGCCAACGCGGCACAGTGCACCTT
>JANNLP010000438.1:0-1663 GCA_031396905.1 Gemmataceae bacterium | reverse complement strand
GATCAACCCACGCTGGGTGAGATGTGGTTGCAACTGGAGGTTTCCGTCAACGGCACCATCGTCCACGCGTCTCCGGAAGACACCAACGTAATCTATCGCGACGAGTTCATCGAATGCCCAATTCTGCAACAACCACAACGCCTGATGATGCGATCCAAACTGAATTTGCTAGGCACGCTCCAGGTGGCCACCAATAGGCCATCGTTCCTGAATCGCCTGCCAATGCCCGGGGAACCCTTGTTTGGACAAGGTGCGAAGCCACCAGAGTTGAATCAAGCACGTGTCATTGCGGAATTGCCGACCGATTGCAGTCCGCCGTTCGGCCGTGTGGGCTTCCAGGTGCCGCAAAACCGCTTTCTATTTGCCATTGCCGCGTCACACGGGCAGGGTCGCTATGCCGTGCTTGCCGATCACAGCTTGTTCCTCAACATGATGATGCTGCAAAACGACAATGACAACATTGCCTTTGCCATGAAGCTGACCCGCTGGCTCTCCAACGACGGCATGAGGACACGGGTGCTTTTCGTAGACGATGGCCAGGTTCGGCAGGACTTTAACCTGAACATTGACTACGTCGATCCGCCGCTGCCGCACCCGGACGCGCTGGGGCCGATGGTCGATCAATTGATGGGCAGCCTGGAGCGCGACGACTTGTTCAATCGCGGCATTCATCGGCTGATGCCGCCCTTTCGGATTCTGCGCACGGCGTTGTTGGCGTTAACCATCATGGCGGCCGCGTTTTTCCTCGTTCGCATGACCAGTCGGCGGTACCGCATGGACCGCGCGGTCGCCCGCTTGCCGGACCGATTGAGTGATCTTGTCACGCCCAGTACCCCAGAGGCCGTGCCAACGCCGACCACCATCGGCGTGGCGGCACGTGAACTGGCGCGCGGAACGCTGGAGCGCCTACTGGATGGTCCAATCGACACGAAACATCCGCCGGAAACGACCGGAAGCGGGGCGTGGGTCGCGCGGGTTCGCACAATATGGGAGATGGCCATCGGCAAATCAAACCGGCTCGCCCGCCCGGCCGAGCTTGAGCGATTGGCCCGCGACTTGATCGATTTGCAACGCGCCGTGGAACGCGGCGACGTGCGTCTGGCAATGGGAGCGAATGCATGACGGCGACGACAGCGATGCCAAATGTTGATCAACTGGCACCGCTGGCCCTGCGGGTCCGCGATGTTCGTCGCCAGCTCCATGCCGAATTGGGCCGGGTCGTCGTCGGACTGGAACCGGTCATCGATCAGTTATTGATCGCGCTACTGGCCAATGGACACGTGTTGCTCGAAGGTGTTCCGGGCGTCGCCAAGACGACACTTTCCAAATCGTTCGCCCGCGCTCTCGGTGGGCAATATCAGCGCGTGCAGTTCACTCCCGACTTGCTGCCCAGCGACGTGACCGGCACTTACGTTTACGACCGTAAGACCAGCGAGTTTACGCTTCGCAAAGGCCCGATCTTTTGTCAGGTGTTGCTCGCCGACGAAGTGAATCGTGCGCCCGCCAAGACGCAGTCGGCCCTGCTCGAAGCGATGCAGGAAGGGCAGGCCACCATCGAAGGGCAGACGCTGGAGTTGCCGAGGCCGTTCCTCGTATTGGCTACGCAAAACCCGGTCGAGCAGGAAGGCGTCTATCGTTTGCCCGAGGCACAGTTGGATCGCTT
>JANNLP010000386.1:0-28278 GCA_031396905.1 Gemmataceae bacterium | reverse complement strand
ATGTATCCCGAACGCATTGAGACGGGCCGATTGTTATTGTTGCGACCCACACCAAACGACCGAGCCGAGCTTGAGCAGTTGTTTCATGATCCACGAGTGATGGCGACGCTCGGCGGCATGAGATCGCCCCAGCAAACCAACGATCTTGTCGAACGCACGTGGGCACATTGGCTGGTTCACGGCTTCGGAATGTGGATTGCACGCGACCGAGCCAGTGGCGCATTTGTCGGCCGAGGTGGTTGCCGGCTCGTCCTGCTCGAATGCAAGCCCGAGCTCGAAGTTGGCTATGCGCTCACACCGGATTTCTGGGGTCGGGGGTTGGCGACGGAATTGGCACACCTCTCCGTTGCCACCGCTTTTGAGACACTTGGCGTCCAGTCCATCGTGTGTTTTACCTCGCCGACCAATGTTGCCTCGCAGTGCGTCATGAAAAAAGCCGGTTTCAGCTATGAGTCCGACGGCGATTTCATGGGGATGCCGCAGTTGATCTTTCGTCAATCACGATAACGCAAGATGGAAATAAACGCGATGACCGTGATCGGCGCGGGCGGCATCGGCTGTGCTATCGGTTACGCGCTTCTCAGGAGCGGCATACCAGTTGATTTCGTCGATGCCGACAGAGCCAAAGTCGAAGCCGGAAACAGTTCGGGAGTCGGCATTGCAGGGCACAGTAATCTTGGCGCCCGATTCATTCCATTCGATGACTGGAAGCCGAGACCCGAGCGACTGCAGTGGCTTTGCACCAAGTGTTTCGACAACGCGGCGGTACTCGCGCGGATGCCGGTGAATGCCACATTGGTGCCGGTGCAAAACGGGTTTGATGAAACGCTTAACAAAGTTGGCCATGCTGCTGAGGGCATTGCTTCCTTCGTATCAGAGTGCGAGCCGTATCGACCGGTGACCCGCATCACGCGGCCCGGCGATCTGCACTTGGGTGCACGGGGTGGGGCAATGCCCGAGTGGTTACCCACATTGGCCGCGCGACTTCGGCAAGCGCGATTGTTTCGCGTCGTTGAGGTCGCGGACATTCATCCGATCAAGCACACTAAGTTGATGTACAACGCCGCCATCAGCCCGCTTGCCGCCGCCGCGGGCATGGACAACGGCATGTTGCTGCAACTGCCGCAGGCCTGCCGGCTGTTCTTCGCGTTTCTCCGGGAGAACTACGCGATACTCAAAGCCGCGGACAAGGCGCTCGGCAAAGTCGGGCCTTTTCATCCTGACACGGTGATGCGAATCCTATCACGGCCGTGGGTATCCCGAATCATGGCTCGTGCCTTCACACCAGGGTTACGCGGCACTTATTGCTCCATGTCCGGCGACATTGAAAAGGGCCGTACGGAAGTGCAGAACTACAACGGCCAACTCGTGGCCTGGGCGGAAATCACGCCATGCCCGCTGAATCAGCGCGCGGTGGAGATCGTCGAGCGAATGACGCGCGAACAGGTGCGGCCGAGCGTGGCGGCGTTGAACTGGTTTGAGACGTCGTGATGTGCGATTGCTTTGAATCGCGGCAATTGGTCGCTCTCGTGGGTCTCGAATACTCGACCCACCCTACACGACGACAAGACGACAAGACAAGCAATCGACATTGCCGTAGGGTGGGTCGAGTCTGCGAGACCCACCGAGAGACTTGGCCTACTTCCCTGCCGCCTTCACATCCGCGTTGTCCAACAAATACTTGCGTCGTTGGTCCATGAAAGCGCGGAGATTCATCGCGCCGCCGCGGCGTTGGGCGGGACCTTCCGCTTTATCAGCGGTGAGAGCGAGGAAATCTTCGTACGAGTACAACTTGCGCGTGTCGGCCTCGACTTCTTTGTCGATGAGCGCACGGTATTGCGCGACCAGCGGGCCGAGTTTCGCCCAGTCGAATGACTCTTCGGCCAGCGTCCGCATGTTGCGCAGATATTGATCGCGGAACTTCGGCACGGCAAGAAGCTTGCTGCGCAGCGGTTTGTTCACATCGGTCAGCCCGACCAGCGGGTCGAGGCCCACGCCGACGACGCGCGGTGTCTCCGCGCTTTTGGGTCGATCCGCGCCATCTTTGTCTTTGGGTCGTTCATCCGGCGGGCCGTCTTTTTCTTTCAATCGATCGGGCGGCCCATCTTTTTGTTTGTCGCCGGGTGGGCCGCCGTCCTTGCCTTTCGGGCGGAAGCCGCCGGGGCCGCCGCCGAAGCCGGGGCCTTGCGGGGCGCGGAAGCACTCGTTGAAGTCGTGCGGCACGATGTGGAAGATGCCCTTGGGATCGCGGAACAGGCTGAAGTCGCTGGCGCGAATCCAATAACCATCGCAATTGATGACGGCATTGTCGATGGCCAGGAACCAGAGCAGGCTATCAACATCGAGAATGGGTTTCAGAGCTTCCTCAAGCTGGTCCGCCGGCGTCTGATTCAGGGCTTTGCACAAAGCCATCAGCGCCTTCCAACTCTTGTCGTTGTCGTCGGATTTGAGTTGGTAGCGGCGCTTGTAGTCTTCCACCTTGTCGCCGATGTAGCGCAGGCCGGCACCGTTGCCGGGGTTGCCCTGCACTTTCCAGCGGTCGCCTTTGTCGGTCTTGAAATTCTCTTTGACGAACTGCCTATCGAATTGTTGTTCGTTGACGTACACGCCCCAGCTTTCGCCATTGATGACCAATTTGACGAGGTTCACTTTTGGCGTCGGCAAATGCTGTCGGGCAATGTGTGAATACAACGCCGAGCCAAGAAAGGTTGGATCGTCATGGGCGTTCAGCAGGTTGAGTGTCTTGGCACCGTACAGTCGTTGTTTGTCATTCGAGTGATCCACGGTGACATTCAGCGACCGCTTGAAGCCCGTGCCGACAGTGAAGTAGGACGACGCTCCGCGGAAGCCGACGCCGACGTCAGAATAAGTCTTGCCGTCCACAGTCATGCTTGCTGGGATGGCGACATCGGTGTGATAGAAGTCGGCCATCTCGGCTTCCCAATCGTTGTCCTCGAATTGCAGGAAGATCGTGCGCAGCACCGTGGGTTCATAGAGCGTCGCATCGGGAAAGTTCTTCACGTCGGCCGGCGCGACTTTCGGCCCCGGCTTTGCCGGCTCCGTCTTGCCTTTGCCGAAGCCACCCTTGGGGAAGAACCCGCGGCCACTGGCGTTCTTTTTGAGGAACTCCCGCGCGGCTACCCGTTCATCCTTATTGAGCTTGTTGTCGCCGTCTTTATCAAACTGGCTGACGACTTCTCGTTTGCCGCCCATCATCGGCCCGCCACCCTGCGGCGGTCCGGCTTTGTCCGGCGGCCCTTGCGGCGGCTGAGCCAAGGCGGGCACCAGCGCCATCATGCCCAACAACACCGGCAACGCCCACCCGATACGACGACGCATGATCCGATCCTCAATAACACGATGCGGCTACGATATAGAGACAAACACCTGCCCGACGCCTGAATACCGAAGTTAATAACGATTTCAAACATGACGTGAGGATGGAATTCGACGAGCGTTTATGCCGCGATGCGACACGAATTGATCGTGGTGCCGTACGAATCGCCATGAGCGTACAAGCTACCGTAGACGGATTGCTCGACCTCCGCCCATGTCGGATTCCGCGCGTATAGTTCAGCAATTTGTGCGGATGTAAAGAAGGCATCGACGCGATGGTCGTAATGCCGGGCAGCCTTTGTCCACACGTTCGACAGTCGACACCGTAGAAGCAAAGTGACTGGCTCCACATGGCGGTCGATGAATCGAAGGACATCGGCGAAAAGGCACTCCATGCGCAGCCATTGTTCGACTTTGTGGCCAAACATCTGGTGGCGCAGCAGGTATTGATCGGCGCGCAATGCAAATGCGTGTTCGGCCCGAACGGTTTCGCCGGGCGGCAGGCCATATTCCCGGGCCGCCGCCGGATGAATCATCAACTCGTGAAGATAACTCAGCGCCCAGGAAGGAAGTCGCCGGATGGAAAGCGCGTAAACTTCTTTGCTCAGGTCCCGCCGCCAGAAGAAGTCATGCTTACGCGGATCGCGCGCGGAATCGACATGGACGCCGGGAAGCTGTCGGAACCAGGCACGCACGGCGTCGCCGCCCGTCTTGGGGATATGGCCATAGGCAAACTTGTCGCCGATGATCATGCGGTGAGTCCGGCAATGAGTTTCAACATGACTGCTTCAGCGACAATAGCCCGCAAGAATGGCGTCCCCCGGCCATTCCCTTCCGCTCGTCATGCACTTAGCGAATCTTGATTGCTGAATCGAACCAATAACGATCTGGTGAGATTTTGGAAGTGAATTATCAGTAGCTCGAGCGGAATCTAGACCCGATGCGGCAAACTGGGTTGTGCCGCCGCCCGCGATATTCGTATACGGAGGCATTAGTCCGTCAATAATCAATCCGTGACAAACGACGGCTGGCCAATGACAACATCCCGGCGGCAAAGAGTAGGCCGGTGGCCATCGAGAGTTCGGGCAGGAAACCGCCAATTTCGTTCAGGCGGCTGATGTTGATAACGGTGCCAAAATAGTCGCTTGCGCGGAGAGCATCGGTCAGAATCAAGTTGTAATCCAATGGTTTCGGTGCGATCCAATAGGCGGTTTCGATGACCGCATTGGCGTGATTTTGTCCGGTTGCAAGTACGACATCGTGTCGTGCCAGATTCAGAGCGAAACATGATACCCACACAACCAGCGTGCCCAGGGCACAGGCGACGGCGCTGCGGGTCCACACGGCGATGAACGCGGATACCGACAGGAACACCACAAAGTGGACAAACATCACCGGCACGGCGAGGAAGTAGCGCACATCCCACAGCCCCGTCCGAATGCCCAGCGCGAGCCATGTCAGCAGCACGAAGATAAACGCTTGCAGGACCACGGCGACGACAACGCCGGCGAACTTGCCGATGAGGAGCGACCAGCGCGGCGCTGGCTTGGCAAGCAAGACACTGGCCGTCGCGGGTTCGAGAAAACCTGGCAGGAAGCTCGCAGTCCATACCAGCGCAAGCAGGATGCCGATGGTGTCGGCGAGGCCACCGGCCAGGATGATCTGAATCAACCGGACTGTGTGGCTACTATGGCGTTGCAACGGCACATGAACCATGCCGAAGAATAAGGTGAGGTCGCCGCCGGGCACATCCACGCCTTCAGCGCGGACGGCTTCGGGATCCATTTTCAGACGCTCGGCTTCGGCTTTGGGAATGAGGTCGGCGGCTTCCCAGGGTCGGGTTGCCAGCTGAGGGGTTTCGCCGGCGATGCCCACGCCGAGGCAGAAGACCACGCACATCGCAGTGACGGCCGCCATACCGATGGTCAGGCCGGCAGCACGGGCTTGCGCCCGGGTGTCGGCGATCAGGCCACGAATCACAAACAGCACGGCGGGAAGGGTCACCGTGATTCTCCCGGAATAATGAACCAGCCCACCCGCGTTGCAGGTGGGCCGGCGTTTCGATCCATTCGCCGCGGAGCTAGCGGATCAGCGTCACTTGCACGCCCGATTGCATGATCCGCTCAAAAGCGGTCCGCAGCGTATCAATGCGTGTGGTGTAGTCGCCGATGATAATCTTGTACGACTCGGGCGAAGTCGCCCCGGCCGCTTGGGTCTTGCCTTGAATCTGCACGTTGGCAAGGAACTGCAAGGCGGTCGTCTTTTGCGTCGTCGTGGTTTCAAACAGGTCGCCGAAGGCTATGGCGTGAACCCGGGCTGGTGTGCGAGTCGTGGAATAGCCACGGTTGGCGGCATCATCCGGTTTGCAAATCTGAGTCACGACGGCCAGGGCATTGTTCATGACCGTCGTATCGCCGTTGCTCACGTAGGTGGTGGTGCCAATCGCGTTATTGTCGGTGTAAAGTGAGGTGTACGCCCCACCGCCATTGAGGCTGCCGTTGCACTTGGTGTTAGGGACACCGTCGGTCTCCAAGATGCACATCTTGGCGGCACCGCGACGGCCGAAGTAGCCGGACGCCATCGAGAACTCGTTGTACGCCAGCTTGAATCCCATTTCCGGGCACGTGCCGCCGCGGGCGTTGGGCACATTGGCTTCGAGAACGTAGTTAAAACTACTGTCGATCGCTCTCAACTCCTGGGCCGAGTCGCCCAAATTGTTGAGCAATGTGTAAGGATACCACAAGGCATTTTTCATCTTGGTGTAGTCCTGGCCCGCCTTCACGCGTGGCGTGTTGAAGCCGGAGAGGCTGGAGAAATAGAGCAGCGAAAGCCAGTCGTTGGGATGGTTCTTTTTCACGTCATCAATGGCCGATTGCACGCCCGCCTTGAGCTGCCAGCATTGCGATTCCGTGCTGGTGCCGGCGATCATGTTTCCGTCCGGACCGTCATCGGCAATGAACATCAACATGGTGTACGGGCCGAACCAGAAATGCGCACGCGGGCGTCGCGGGTTATCCTGATATTGCATGTAAGGCGCGGGGCTGGTGCCGACAGGGCCAGTGACACTCGTATTAGTGGCCGTGTTGCCCATGCGCTTACCGCCGTTGAGCAGCGAGCTCTTGGCCGTGATTTTGCCGGTGCCCCAGGCGGTGGTTTCTTTACCGTGAAAGGCATTGAAAGAGTCGGCGAGAGTCCCGCCTGGACCAGTGATACCCAACACGTAATCGATGTACTTTTTCCAGAACACCTGATCGAGGTTGGATGTACTCGCGACATCGTCCGGAATGGCAGAGTAGTACAGCACCCGACCGGAACGCAGGTTGGACGGGAAAACATTTGGCCCCGTCTTGATCCACTTCAGAATAGCCGGATAGTTGACCGCGTACCGGGTACTCGATGGGGACCGTAGTTGGCCGCTGGAATCGAACAACGTGTTGTTGTCGTCCACCGGCAGACCGGCTGAGGCATGGCTGGAGCCGTACTTGAAGAAGCGACCGCGCCAGTCAGCGATCCAGCGGTTGCTGGTATCTTGAACCGGGTTGGTCGAACTCGGATTGAGCGGATCGCCTGCGTTACCTGTTGTGGTAATGTTGTAATAATAACGAACAGGCGAAGAAGTTCCGGGAATTGGTGTTTTGGTTCCCGATCGCGGGTCAGGCGGCCACTGCCAGAATGTCTTTCCGTAATAGGCCGGCCCCATCGAATAGCCCTTAAAGTTCGCACCATAGCCATCTTCTTCCCAAGTGTGATCGCGTGCGTGAGTGTCTGAGGAAATAACGGGTGTAGCTGGCAACACCTCCTGAACGGTCTTCGCATAGGCGTTGGCCGGATTTGATTGCAGATGCGGTGCCTTGTCGCCGACGTATGTTGCGGTGGTGTCACTTTGCAGATCCCAGTCAGCGGGAGCGGGCGTCGCGCACGGTGAATAGGTCGCACTGTAGCCGCCGCTTTGCGGACAGTAAAACGCGGCGACATAGCTTCCGGTGCCGTTCAAGGTCACGAAATTCGGCATGGAAGCGGACCCGACCATGGCAGGGCCGTTAGCGGTTTCCATGGTGTAGTTGTTCGGCGAGTTGTTTTCGCCAGAACTCATTGTGAAGTTCGTCGTGCGCTGCATCGGGTTGGTGCCCGTCGTCGCCATGGAAGCGTATTGCGTCCAATGGCCGAACTTGGGATAAGCCGGGTCCGGATTGAGTGACTTGACTCCATCGCTGCCACCGGTGTCCCAGTTGGCTACCGAAGCGAATTTCATCGAGCCGGAAAAGTCCAGAATTAGGGCAATATCGCGCGGCCGGTGCACGGCGGTAGCGGTGGCACCGACGTTAAACGAATTCACGCCCAGTACTCGAGCAAAATAAGTCGGCTGGGTGACGGCAATCGTCGCTTCACTGGCCGTCCACGCACCGGTACCGCTCGCCGGTGAGGCCGACGTGCTGGTCGTGTACGACGCGGGATCTGGCTCGAAGCGTTGCAATGACGCGTTGTATTTGTATTGCCCGGTTCGAACCGTCACTTCCGTCGATGCGACGGATTGCTCAAGAATCTTGTTGTAAGTGGCGGCGGTAGCAGCCGAGGTCGCGGATTGCGAGATGTTGTAGGTGGAGGTCGTGTCGCCATTGAGCAGGCGAGCACCCGTGAGCGCGGCAATATCGGCCGCGTTCTGCGCCTGAGTGCGGGCCACGGCAATCAAGCCGATATCGATGGCCAGGGCGATGACGCCCATCAACCCCATCAGGGCCAATGCAAATAGTGGCAACACGGTGCCCCTGCGACGTTTTCTTGCTTTCACGATTAACATGACTTCGCCCTTTCGGATTCCGATCTGGGTTCGATCGACAACCGCTCTTAGTTCGCCTCACTGGTCATGACGGATGACACATTGACAGGCAGCGTCGAGAGGCCGATCAATGAGCCAGCCACAAATGGATAGGTGCCGGTAATGCGGACGCAGATGCCGCCGCCAAACTGTGGATCATTCCAGTTCGAGCCGCCAATCGCCACCGGCGGCGATACACCCGCCTGGGCGGCAAAGACGGAAACCGTGTAGCTCGTGACCATGCCTTGTTGCCCGTTCATCAGGTTGTTCACTTCCGTCGTTACTTGCGTCGAAGTGGTGCCATCACCAGTATGGACAACGGCATAACGGGCGCCAGCGGTCGTCGCCACGGTCGCCACGTGCATGAAAAACAGGTAGCGGCCATATTCGAGGATGCCGAAGATGAACAGCACGCACAGAGACAACACAAAGGCCATTTCCACGACGGAGGTGGCCTTGCGACGATCTGGGTGTTTTCGGTGCAGGATCATTGCATTACCTTCGCGATTACGGGACGGCGGCCCATGTGGGAATCGTCGTGTTGATGGTGAACGGATCGTCGGACATCGACACCCAGTCGGCCCGAGCTGACAGGTTGGTGAAGCCAATCAGGTTCAGATTCGTAATGCGGACATTGCTGTACGGCATGGTCACCGTGACCGAGTAACGCTGGTTCTTGGCGCCCTGATACGGTTGGGTTTTCGAGGTATCGCCATTCAGAAACGCAAACGCCACGGTGACGCCCGTCATATCGGTGAGACCCGCGCCCTTCAGGTAGTCTTTGACCGTGTTCGTTACGTTCGGCGTGCCCGAGTTGACTTGAATTTGCGTGTACGTGCCGGACAAGTTGATGATCTGCCCCTGGGCGGCGATTCGCGCCCCTTCCCGGGCGGCGTTGACCATCACTTGCTGAACTTGAATGATGCGGCCGAGTTCCCAGACGCCCATCAGCATGGTCAACAGGATCGGCAATACAAAGGCGAATTCCACAGCCGCCACGCCGTTGCGAGTCGATTCAATTTTGTTGCGCATGGCTGCCCCTCGTTTCGACGATGCGGAGTTTTTCAACTCTTGGTCACGATTGTTGCGAACGCAAGCGGGCTGGGCACCGCGCAGGCGACGCGCCCGGGCGACACTTGTGGTGCGCCCGGAGCGAATCGTCTCAATCATCGTGATCCGTGAAGCAGACCGGCAGACGGGTATCACCGGCCCTCGGCCATCGATGAGGGGAGCTTGGCCGAAGTTATAGCCTCCGTTAGCACCATAGGTCACGAATTTGGTCGATGCAAGTTATTGCAACAAAGTTTGTTGGAATTGTGCACAATGGCTGCCGACACATGAAGCCGAAGACCGTGTCGCTTGCCCTTTCGCCTATATTATGCCACGTTTTCTGACGCGGTTGGCGTGCTACCGCCGCGCGCTGACATCGAATCTGAACTTGGCAATGGAGCCTTGATGGCTGTCCCGCGTACGCCGGCCGACTTGCTCGAACTCATTCGCAAGAGCGAGTTGATCGATGCGGAACGCTTGCGCACCTACGTGGACAACGTCCGGCGCGGCCCCAATTCGCCGAACTCGGCCGGTCGGCTCGCCAAGCGCATGATCGACGACGGTTGGTTGACACGCCTGCAGGTGAGTTTGCTACTCCAAGGCAAATGGAAGAACTTCATCATTCTGGGCCGGTACAAGCTGCTCGAACACATCGGCAACGGCGGCATGGGTCAGGTTTTTCTCTGTGAACATCTGCGCATGGCCCGTCGCGTCGCGCTCAAAATTCTGCCGAACGAACGTGCTAAGGACGATACGGCAATCCAGCGCTTTTACCGCGAAGCGAGAGCGTCGGCCGCCCTGGATCATCCCAACATCGTTGCCGCTCACGATATCGATAGCGACGGCGACATGCACTTCCTGGTGATGGAATATGTGGACGGCTCCAACCTTCAGGAAGTCGTGAAGCAATCAGGCCCCATGCCCATTGGCCGGGCCGTGGAGTACACGATTCAAGCTGCATGTGGATTGCAACATGCCCATGATGCCGGGCTGGTGCATCGCGACGTGAAGCCAAGCAACTTGTTGCTGGACCGTGGCGGCCAGGTGAAGCTACTCGATCTGGGTCTGGCCAAGTTCTTCGAAGACAGCACGGACCAAATCACGCAACGCATCGGTGGCCGGAGCCTCCTGGGCACGGCCGACTATCTTGCCCCGGAACAGGCGCGCGACAGCCACTTCGCCGACGCGCGGTCGGATATCTATAGCCTGGGCGCCACATTGTATTTCCTGTTGGCCGGGCACACGCCGTTCCGTTCGAAAACCATCGCGTTGAAACTGCTGCAGCATCAAAACGAGAAGGCCCAGCCGTTGCGCGAAATCCGTCCGGAGTTACCGCAGGAACTGGCGGACATTGTCGATCGCGCGATGGCCAAGGATCCGAATGAGCGTTTTCAGGACTGCCTGCAGTTAATAGATGCACTCAATCCGTTTGCCCCGACTCTCATTGATGTGCCGGACACGGAGGAAATGCCCAAGCTCTGCCCGGCCGCCCGCACCAACGAGTCGCCATCAATCCGAATCCCGGCCCCGGAACGTTCCGGCGCGCGGATGACGCGACCACCGCTTGATATCATTGCCGATTTCGCCGACCCGCCAACCTACCTTGGATGGAAGCATGTGCTGTACGCCGCCGCCATCTGTTCCGGCGGCCTCGTATTTGGCGTAGTCATTGGCAGCCTCGCATCAAGGAACACGGCGCAAGAGATTGTCGCCGATGCACCAACTGACGCCGGCAAAGAAAAGTAGCAGCACCTACCTCACCTCGGCGACGAGAATCGTCACATCATCCATTGCATCCTGGTCGCCACGAAAATCTTGCAAACGCGTTTCGATATGTTGCAACATCACTTCGGCGGTATGCGTGGCCGCCTCGCTTACGGCTTCGACGAGTCGATCAACGCCAAACATGTCGCCGTTGCCGTTGTTAGCTTCACTGACGCCGTCGGTGTAGAAGACTAATCGATCACCGGAGTCGAGGTTGATTGTTAATTCGGGATAGGCGACATCGTCCATGACGCCGAGCATGAGACCGCGCGGGCCGACGGGTTGGCACTGTCCGGTTCGCGCGGAATAGTGAATTGGATGCGGATGCCCGGCATTCGCGCACGTCATCGTTCGGTCACGTCGATTGAGTCGCCCGAAGAACGCGGTGACAAAACGCTCTTCGGTTAATCCCAACAAGCGTTCGTTCATCGCCGTCAGCACCTGAGCCGGGCCGGTCGTGCTGCGAGTCACTTCGGCAAAAGCAATCCGCGCCATCACGGCCACCATCGCGGCCGGGACGCTGTGCCCCGCGGCGTCGGCAATCAGGACGCCGACATTGTGCTCGTCATGGTTGACGAAATCGTAATAGTCGCCACCAAGTGCATCCAATGGCGAATAGCGCACGGCCCACGTCAACTCCGGTCCATCGGGTGGCGACTTGGGTAATAACGCTCGATTCAACAGACGGCCCGCGACCTGCAACTGATACTGCATTGTGCGATCGCGCTCGGACAACTCGTGCGTCCGCTTCTCGACTTGTTGATTGAGATGGTGGGCACGGTGGGCCATCAATTGCCGTGCATACAAGATGCCCACGAGCCGGCCATCATCCACCACCGGCAAATGGCGAATGTGCAGCCGCTCCATCATAGCCATCGCGTCTTCCCAGCCGGCGTCGGCCGAGATCGTTTCCACCTCCGCGGTCATCCAGGTGCTAACCGGCAACTGACCCCAATCCGTGCCCATGTCGGCGGCCATGTCGAGCAGATCGCGCTCGGAGAATATGCCGTGCAGCGTCGGCCCCACGCCAATGAGCATGGCCCCGAGCCGCAGCTTGGTCATCACGCGAACGACATCGCGCACCGGCGTATCCGGCGCAATCGTCAGAGGGTCCGCCTCCATGATGTCGCGGACCGCCAGAAAGTACGGTTCATCAGCAGTCATAGGCACCAGTTTACGTGAACTGGTATAACGGATAATAGCCCAGCCAAAGTCCATCCATGGCAACGGGTGGGCATTCTTGCAATCTATGTCACGTTTGACGCTACCCCTGTGGTCCGAACGCTTTGCTGCGCCGCCGTTGCCGATGAGCGCGGCGGAGGTGCGCGAGCGCGGGTGGGACTACGTCGATATCGTGTTCGTGACCGGCGACGCTTACATTGACCACGCCAGCTTTGCCATGGCGATACTTGGCCGGGTGCTGGAGGCGGCCGGGTATCGTGTGGCCATTTTGTCGCAACCGAATTGGCGCTCAGTGGAACCGTGGCGGCAGTTTGGCCGGCCGCGGTTGTTCTTTGCCGTCTCGGCCGGCAATATGGACTCGCTCATCAACCATTACACCGCGAGCAAAAAGGTGCGCAACGACGATGCTTATTCGCCGGGCGGGCGCATCGGCTTGCGGCCGGACCGGGCGACGCTGCCATATTGCCATCGTTGTCGCGAGGCGTACCCCGGTGTGCCGGTGATCGCAGGCGGCGTTGAAGCCAGCTTGCGGCGACTCGCGCATTACGACTACTGGAGCGACACCGTTCGCCGGTCGATCCTGCTCGATTGCAAAGCCGACCTGGTGGCGTTCGGCATGGGCGAGCGCAACGTGGTGGAGATCGCCAATCGCCTGGCGGCCGGCAAGACTGTGAAGGACTTGCGCGACATGCGCGGCGTGGCTTACTTGTTGGGTGCAAAAGAAGCGGCTGAGTTCAAAGCCGATCTGCCGCAACGAGTGGGTTATGAGACAGTGACGCTTCCGACGTTTGAACAAGTGAAAGCGGACAAGTTGGCATTTGCGGAAGCGACGCGGTTGATTCACGTTCACACCAATCCGTACAACGCCGCCGCGATGTTTCAGGAACATGACCGCGAAGCCGTGGTCGCGACTCCGCCGGACTTGCCGCTCAGCGAAGAACAGATGGATGGCGTTTACGATTTGCCGTACACCAATCGTCCGCACCCGAGCTACAGCGAAGCCATTCCCGCTTACGAGATGATCAAGGATTCCGTGACGATCATGCGCGGCTGCTTCGGCGGCTGCACCTTTTGCTCGATCACGGCCCATCAGGGCCGCATCATTCAATCGCGCTCGAAGGCGTCGATTCTCAAAGAGGTGAAGAAGCTGGCGGCCGACCCGGAGTTCAAGGGCACCGTCAGCGACATCGGCGGCCCCACGGCCAACATGTATCAGATGCGCTGCACCCGGCCGGAAGTTGAAGCGAAGTGCAAGCGCATGTCGTGCGTGCATCCGAGCATTTGCAAGCTACTCGGCACCGACCACGGCCCATTGACGGACCTGATGCGCAAGTCACGGGAGACGCCAGGCATCAAAAAGGTACTGGTGAGCAGCGGCTTGCGCATGGATTTAGCGCAGTTGTATCCCGAGTATGTGCGTGAGTTGGCGGCCCATCACGTGCCCGGCCGGCTCAAAGTCGCCCCGGAACACACCGACCCCGGCGTGCTCAATCAGATGAAGAAGCCGAGCATCGATAATTTCGGTCAGTTCGCCGAAATGTTCAACAAAGAGTCCGCGAAGGCCGGCAAACCCAAGCAGTTCCTCGTCCCGTACTTTATTTCGAGCCACCCCGGCAGCGACTTGCCCGCGATGATTGACCTGGCCATCTACCTCAAACGCAACGGTTACAAGCCGGATCAGGTGCAGGACTTCATCCCCGCACCCTTCGATATTGCCACGTGCATGTACTACACCGGCTTGGACCCGATGACGAAGAAGCCCGTCGGCGTCGCCAAAGCCATGCACGACCGCAAGCTGCAACGGGCGCTGATGCAGTTCTTCAAGCCGGAAAACTACTTTGCCGTCCGCGAAGCGCTGACGAAGGCTGGCCGTGGCGACCTGATCGGCAACGGCTGCGATGCGCTAATCCCGGCATCACCGCCAAAAGAGGCAATTGCCCTGCGCCGTAAAACCGCCAACAATGATTATTACCATGCGATGCCCGTCCCGAAGAAGAGGCAGCTCGCGCCTAGTAAGGGTTATCGGCCCGAGCGCAAGAGCCATGTTCGCAGGCAACGAGATTCTTAGACGGTCAAGGAGTACGTCATGAGCGACCTCGATCCGAGATGTGTCCATGTGGATAACGAGACGGCAACCGCCACTCTGGTGGCATCGTGGCTGACCGCGCAGGGTATTCCCGCGAAGATTACCAACGAGAACATCGGCGGCTTCGAGGGCCTGACGTCGGTCTCGACGAGCCTGGGTTCTCATGGCGTGGAAGTGTGGGTGGACGACGTTGCCGAAGCGGGCCGAGCCAGACAATTGCTCGCCGAGAAGGCGGCGGAATTGAAATCGGCTCACCCGGTTGTGTCAGCCCCGGTCGAAGCCGTTTGCGACGAATGTGCAACACGTTCAACCTTCCCCGGTGAAGCTCGCGGCACTGTCCAGGAGTGTCCGAACTGCAGTGCCTACATTGACATCCCCGGTGCGAACGACGAATGGGACGAAGAGGAGATCGACGCGCCGGCGGAAGAGACGAAAGAATAAGGCCCGGCTCTGCTAGGATGTAATTTGTTGGCTTCTCACGGAGCGGAGTGACATGCCGTTGCTTGATCATTTTCGACCGCCGGTCTACCCGCGTCATCGTTGGGATTCGTTTCATGCCGCATGGGCCTCGCGCATTGCCGACATGTTGAATGATCGCTGGCTACCCGCGAATTTCCTGGCCGAGGAGAGCACCTTCGGCGGCCAGCGCGCGGAAATCGACATTGCCTCTTATGAAGTCGATGATTTCGACGCGCCTGAACTGAGTAACGGAACAGCGACCGCCACACGAACCTACTCGCCCCCACGGCCGGCCCATGTCGTGACGACGGCGTTCCCGGAACAAAACGAGGTTCGCATTTATGATGTTGAAGGTGTGCGCACTTTGGTCGCCGCCATTGAGTTGATTAGTCCGGCCAACAAAGATCGGCCGTCGTCACGCCGCCAGTTCGCGGCCAAGTGCGTCGGTTATCTCGCCTCCGGCGTCAGCGTCGTCATCATCGACATTGTGACCAAGCGTAAGGCGAACTTGCACAATCTCATTGCGAAGATGTTCAACTTGCCTGGTGAGTGTGTGTTGCCGGATGGCGTTCATCTGTACGCCGCGTCGTATCGACCTGTCGAACGCCGTGCCGAGAACATGCAGCCCAAATCAAGCGACGAACTCGAGTTGTGGTTCGGCGACGTGACCCTGGGTCAATCATTGCCGACGATGCCGATGCGCTTGAAGGGTGATCTCTTTGTCCCGGTGGAGTTTGATGAGACATATGCCGAGACATGTCGGCGACGGCGGGTGACGTAATCACGGCACCAATGTCCTGAACCGCCCATACGCTTCATCCCACTTCGCCGGTTCCTTCGGTTCGTACGTTTTCGTTTCCACCGATTGCTGCACCACTTCGCGGATTTGCGTTAGCGAATCAACCAGGCCGAGCCCCATTGCCTGCATCATGACGTTGCCGAGCGCGGTGGCTTCGATTGGCCCGACGATAACGGGCCGGTTGATCGCGTCGGCCGTGAATTGATTCAACATGGCATTTTGGCTGCCGCCGCCCACGACATGCACAGCCTTGATTTGTCGTCCGGTCAGCGATTCAAGTTGCAGTAGCACGTGCCGATATTTCAGCGCGAGGCTCTCGTAGCAGCAGCGGATGAACTGGCCGGGTTCCGCGGGCGCTGGCAGGTTTGTACGCCGGCAAAACGCCGAGATCGCTTGCGGCATATCCGGCGGCAATAGGAATGACGCGTCGTCCGGATCGACCAAACAATGAAACGGCCGAGCTTGGTCCGCTAACTCCATCAACTCGTTAAAGGAATAGTCGTGGCCAGCCTTGGCGAAACTCTGTTGACACTCCTGCACCAGCCACAGGCCCATGATGTTTTTCAGGAAACGGATCGATTTGCCGACGCCGGCTTCGTTGGTAAAGTTGGCCGCGAGACTTGCGGCCGTGATCACCGGCTGTGGTAATTCGGCTCCCAGCAGCGACCATGTGCCGGAACTGAGAAATGCCCAATCGTTGCCGCTGGCTGGTATCGCCACCACGGCCGATGCTGTGTCGTGGGTTGCCGGCGCGATGACGGGAACCGGATTCACGCCCGTGTCGGTGGCAATCTGTCGGCGCAATGGCCCTAATATCGTTCCCGGCTGGACGAGTGATCCCAACCAGTTTGGATTGATGCCAAATTTGGCCGCCAGTTCGTAGTCACACGACCGCGTTCGGGCATCCATCAATTGCGTCGTGCTGGCATTCGTGAGTTCATTCGATTTGATGCCAGTGAGCCAATAGTGGAACAGGTCCGGCATCATCAGCAGATGTTCGGCTCCCGCCAACAACGGCGAATGATCGCGGCGCATGGCAATTAGTTGAAACAGAGTGTTGAAACGCAGGAACTGAATTCCGGTACGGCGATAAATGTCCTCTCGCGAAAACGTTTGGAAAGCCAGGTCCATTGCCGACTCGGTGTGCGGGTCGCGGTAGTGGCGTGGTAAGCCGAGCAAAGTGCCACCACGGCCAATCAACCCGAAATCCACACCCCACGTATCAACGCCCACGGAAGCAATGTCGTGGCATGATGTATGGCCGGCACGGAGGCAATGGACGATTTCGTGAAACAGCCCTGGCGCGTCCCACACCATCTGATCAAGCAACTGAACCGGGCTGTTGGTAAAGCGATGAACGATACTCAGACGAATCTTTTGGCCATCGAACTGGCCAACGATGCCGCGACCGCTCGCCGCACCGACATCAATCGCAAGCATCTCCCGCGTGGCCGCCATTACCTGGTCTCAGCAAATGAGCGTGACTTGATTCTAACGATGTAAATACGAAAGCGGGCCTCGACTTCGAGGCCCGCTACTTTGATCAATAGTGCGTTACGCTACTTCCCGACCTTTAACCGTGCCAAGCCAATGGCGGCCTCCACACGCACAGTTGGCGGCGCGTCGTCCGCGAGTTTCTCCAGTGCGCTGACTACGGCCGGCTCGTTGATCTGATTGCGAACCAGCGCCTGGATGGCCGAACGGCGGGTCGTATCCACGTCACCGGTGCGTGCCATTTCCACAAGCACCGGCGTGATGTCCGGGCAGCTTTCAAAGTCGGCCTTGGTGAGGCTGCCAGTGATCTGCTCGCGGACGGCCGCCGGGTGCTGATCAATCAGCAGCGTCATCGCCCGCTGAGCCAGCGGTGTTGCCTTGGGAACGGCTTGTTCAATTGGCTTGGCGACTGGCGTCGGCGTCTCGATCGGCTTCATGCTTTCACGTTCGTTGAGCTTATTCGTTTCCTTGGCCGTGACGGCTGCGGGCAACGCGTTCGGAACGCTGGTCTTGCCCGGTGCCACAACGACGGTGGCTCCGCGCGGTTGACCCGCTAGCTCGGCCGTGGTCTTCGGTCGCACGGTACCCATCTCGCCATACCCGCCGCCGCTTTCGGTTGCCTTGGCGGATTTTGTGACCACTGGTTCCGATTTCGCCATCATCGGCTCGGGAAAAATCGGCGTCGGCTCCATTCGTGTCGGCATCGGCATGGGAACTGGCATGGTAATTGGTGCCGACTTCACGAAGGCCGTCGGCGGTTCCATGGACGATTTGACGACGACTTCGGTTCGGGCCGCGCCCATGACTGGAGCCGGTTCCGCATTTCGCGACACGATTTCCCAGAGGTTCTGCGGGCGAGCCGACACGACCTCGGCTTTCGCGACGGGCATACCATTGGTTATGCCCGTCGGCATTGTTGCCGTGGTATCAACCATGGCCTGATTCAGAATGCCAACCACCGATGTTTCACGATTCAACACGATCTGCGCGGATGCCGTCTGGTTGTATTTTTCAACGACCCGACGTGCTTCCTCAACGATCTGGTCACGCGGCACAGCATTGACCTTGGCGTAATACGCCATGCCAACTGGTCGCGGTGCCTTTTCTTTGCTCTCTTGCTTGCTGCTATCTTTGTTCTCAGCATCATCGGATGCGTTCTTAGGATCGGCGGGAACCTTGATTTCTTCGGGCTTCCTGTCGTCGCGAATGCCTTCCTCCGGCTTGCCTTCAATGGCCTTCTCAACCTTGGGCGGATTGGGATCGACGTAGCACGATAGACATTGCTGCAACGCCGACACGGAAGCCGCGCGAACGCGATCAGAGTATTCACGCGGCAAGCCATCGCGATCGGAACACGCTGCGCTGACCGAAAGAGCTTCCATCGTCGCCTTGGTGCAGCAGCAACCATTGCCGAGTGCCAAGGCCGCCTCAAAGCGGACGCACTCGTTGGTATCGCCACGCAGGCCTTTGATCAACGCGCCTTGTGCATCGGGGAATCGCGAACAATCCACCGTGCCGAGATAACGCATGGCTGCCTTGCGGGCTTTGGCCTGCGCTTCTTCGGCTTTGATCTTGGCGGCCGCACCCACAGCGCCTTCATCGGCCAAGTCGGCGGGCGACGGCATTGGACCGCAGTACGGTGGAATAATGCCACCGGTGAAGGCCGTCAGCGGCATCGTCAACTTGTTGATGAACTGTCCACACGGTGTGGCACATTTCTTCTGGCGACAAGCTTCAAGCTGCGGTTTGGAGACACCAAGAAAGCTCCAGAGTGTAGCCGGTTGCGCGGCCGTAGCAGCCGGTGCCGCCGCTCCAAATGCCGGGGCGGCAGCCGCTCCGCCGATGCCGGCCGGCACCTGCGCGTTGGCCCACGACGGCAGCGCACCCAGACTCATCAGCCCCATCCACATCCATTTGCGTGCCTTCATGTCTCTCGCGCCTCCCCACTTTGCGGTGGCAACCCGGCTTCGCCAAAACGCGCCGGTCACGCAATCCGCTCTGCATACGATGTTCGGCGTTCGGTCGTGCCAGTCTTGAGAAGAGAAGCAATTTTGTCGATTCAACGGGATATCGGTGCCATAACGAGTCTGCACATTATAGGGCGCTGCGGCACAACCAGTGTATATGGGCGAAGCGGACAAACTGGCAGGAATGGATTATCAGGCAAAGCTGCGGATTTCGTCAAAGACCGCACAGTCTATCAGCCGATGGGTAAGGTACGCAATTGAGGCAGCCGCGCATCGGCGTGCCGCCTCCAATATGAGGGAACGGACATGAACGGCAAACTGCGCGGCACGAAGGCGATTCGAGCATGGGCTTGGGCGGGTATTGCCGCCTGCGGATTGGCCAGCGGCACGGCCAGCGCACAAGACGCTCCGGCCGGTCCGGTTCCCGCGTACGCTCAAATGATCCTGGAAGGTAAGACGCCGAAAGCGGAGTCTACGATTACCCAGGCCGGCTGCTGCGATAGCTTATCACCTGCCCCGATGATCACAGGATCGGTCGGCGGTGGCTGTGCGGCCGGCACTTGTCCGCCGGGATGCTCCACTGGACACTGCTTACCCGGTCGCAAATGTCCGACCCGCTGCGGTACGTGCGGCGACGATGATTGCAGCGGGCGCCTGTCCCGTTTGACGAATCAATTGTTCACCTGCTTCTGCTGCACCGATCCGTGTTACGAACCGAAATGGCTGCCTCAGGCCAACGCCGGCTTCTTTATTGATCACGCCCGGCCACAGTCGCATATGCGCATTCGTCATGACGCTGGCCTCGACATGATCATGCCGGACCGCAACGAGTTTTTCTGGGCGCGCACCGGTCGCAAAGGCCCGCCCTCGCGTGAAGAAACTGTCGACTACCACGATCTGACGATGTACACGGAAATCGCGTCCGGATCGGCGAGCGTTTTCACCGAAATGCCGTATCGCCTGGTCGATCCGGATATCAATACTTTCCACGCTGGCTGGGGCGATCTTACCATCGGTACCAAGTCGATGTTTATCGACTGCGAGCTGCTGCAGTTAACGTTCCAGTTCAAGACCATCATCCCGATTGGCAGCTCCCGCAATGGTTTCGGCACTGGCCACGTCTCGTTGGAGCCGTCGTTGCTATCCACGCTCAAACTGACGCCGTGCGATTACCTGGAATCCCAAATCAGCGAGTGGATTCCCATCGGCGGCGACCGGGATTACGCGGGCATGATTCTGCATTACCACAGCAGCTTGAATCACTTGTGGTGCCAGAAGAAGGCAGTGCAGTTCATTACGTCGCTGGAATACAATGCTTACGTTTTCCAGGACGGTGCCCTGACCAACCCGGCCTCCTTCGTCGGCGCGGAAACGAAGACTTCGAGCCGTGACTCATACCACTACCTGGGAGCCGGCTGCCGCTTCGTGATCTGCGATAACTACGACATCGGCTTCGGTGCTGCCTTCAGCGTGACCGACGATCACTTCGCCGACCAGTTGCTGCGAACGGAAATCCGGATTCGGTACTAAAGACAAGAGCGTAAGACACAGGCGCAACGACACAGAGGAAGGACAAGGAAGAATCTCTTCTTTGTCCTTCCTCTGTGTCTTCGTGCCTTAATGGTTGTGTATTGTGCCCAATCGCCGTTCCCAGCCCGCGGTTCTCCGGTTACAATCGACGGCCGTGAGAATACTTGGACTCGTTGAATCCGAAGACCACGTCTGCTGCCGCTATCGGCTGCGCGCGTTCGCGCGTGGTCTCGCTCAAGCCGGCCATGAACTCGAGTTGCGCCCGCTGGGCCGCGGTCTCACGCGCTGGCGCGCCCTTGGCCATGTCGAAGATGCCGATGTCGTCGTCTTGCAGCGCAAGCTGCTCGCGTCCTGGGAACTGTCACGGCTACGGTATTACGCCAAGCGATTGATCTTTGATTTTGACGACGCCGTGTTCCTGCGCGATTCCTACGACCCGCGTGGCAACGTCAGCGGCAGCCGGCTGCGTCGCTTCGCCGCGACGATTACCGCCGCCGATACGGTAATCGCCGCTAACGACTGGCTGGCCAAAAAAGCCCGGGTGATGGGGGCACGCCACGTAGTCATTATTCCGACTTGTGTCGACCCATCGAAATATCCTGTCGCCAATCACGGGCAGTCGCCTGCAATGACTTGCGCGTGGATTGGATCTTCCAGCACGCTCAATGGCTTGGAGCGCCATCGCGATTTGCTTGAGGGGATTGGGCAAGCCGTGCCGGGACTGACTTTGCGACTGGTGTGCGACCGCACCATGGAGTTGGCCCATTGGCGCGTCGAGCATTGGCCGTGGTCCGCGGAGACGGAAGCGGAGGCGCTGGCCACGTCCGATATCGGACTGTCACTATTACCCGACGACGATTGGAGCCGCGGCAAATGCGGTCTGAAGGTGTTGCAGTATCTGGCCGCCGGCCTACCGGTCGTGGGCAATCCCGTCGGCGTGACCGCCGAGTTGATCGGCGACGCAGGCATCATCGTCGAAACTGCCGACCAATGGGTGGCCGCATTGGCACATTTACGAGATCCAATTCGCCGCCGCGCGATGGGTGACGCCGGCCGCCGACGAGTCAACGAACAATTCAGCATCCACGCCGGTCTGCGCGGCTGGCACACGTTGCTAGGCGACCTCGCCAGCAAGAGGCAAGCCGGATGACCGCTGGCGACCCGGCGATACGCTGGCACCTGCCGCCAGACTTGGCGCGCATTTTGTTAGACACCAATGGCACGCTGCGATTACAGGAATGGCTAGCGACCGGCGCGGCCACCATCATCAAGGACGTACCGCACCGCACAATTCTCCGTATTCAAACGTCTTGTAGGGTGGGTGGAGGCTTCGCGACACCCACCGAATCGCTCGACTTCTACCTCAAACAGTACCGCGCCACCGGCCCCCGCAATCGCCTGCGTGAGATGCTGCGTTCGACCAAAGCGAAAAGCGAATACGACAAAACTGCCGCGTTGACCAAACGCGGCATCATCGTCCCGCGCTCGCTGGGTTGGGGCATCCTGGGTAACAACTTTGCCCCCCGTGCCAGCTTCTTGCTCAGTGAGACCGTCGCCGATGCCCGGCATCTCACCGAAGTGCTCACCGATCTCGCGCCGGCACGCCGCCAACAGCTTTCCACCGCGCTCGGCCAATATCTAGCCAAACTTCACACCGCCGGCGTGACCCATCGTGACTTTCACCCTGGCAACCTGCTGGTGCGTTGGCCGGTCGATGCCGCACCACAATTCGTGTTGATCGACCTGCACGAAGTGCACCTTGGCCGACCACTGTCCTGGCATCGCCGCTGCGACAACCTCTGCATGTTCAATCGTTACTTCATCCTGCGGGCTTCACGTACCGACCGGTTGCGCTTCTGGCGAGCCTATGCCAAGGCGTCCGGCAGCGCTATCCCTGACCACTCAGATGCGACACCAAGCGCACTTGAAGCTGCCAGCGCATTATCGAATCTCAGGTTCTGGATCGCACGCGAGAAAAAGTACCTCAACAATGGTCGTCTAGTTCACCGTCTTGCCGCTCGCGGCTTAGCGGCACGCAATCTCCCTTCAGAATCCATCGCGCAACTCACGCCCAACTTGGATCACTGGTTCAACCCGACCCACGCCATACAGCTGAAAACCGGCGGCGCATCAACCGTCGCCGTCACACCCTTCGGCGTCCTTAAACGCTTCAACGTGCGCTCCTCGCTCGCCGTTTGGAAGAATCGTCTTCGGCGATCACCCGCCTTGCGTTCATGGGTGTATGCCCACGCATTGATCGACGCGGGACTACCGACGCCCACGCCACTCGCTTTGTTGGAGCGCTCCAGCGGCGAAGAATACCTGTTAACCGAAGAACTGCATCACGTGATTGATCTGCGTGCCTTCGCCGATCATCACGTCAAGATGCGAATTCAAGAATGGCGCGAACGAATCCGTGTCGTCGCCCGCACCCTTCGCCAACTGCACGACCGCCACTTTGGCCATCGCGACCTCAAAGCCGGGAATCTGTTGACGCCCGCCGATCCAACGGACCACCGCGTTTGGTTCATCGACCTGGTCGGCGTGACGCGACGGCGACGGGTGCCCCGAAAGTCTCGAGTTCGTGATCTGGCTCGTCTTCTCGCCAGCTTCCTCAATCACCCTGGTTTAACACATGGCGACCGCTTGCGGTTTTTGTTCGCCTATTATGGAGCAGCAAATCACAGCAAGGCAGGCTGGCAACGCTGGTGGCGCGAGCTTGGGGAAGCTGCGCAAGCCAAG
Source organism: Gemmataceae bacterium (assembly GCA_031396905.1). GTDB lineage: Bacteria > Planctomycetota > Planctomycetia > Gemmatales > Gemmataceae > JAIBBI01. Next base: position 5,053 of record JANNLP010000386.1, on the reverse strand, counting down.
GTGGACCGCGCAAAACAGCGTGGCCGACCTCTCGGATGAGAATTACTATCGGCGCAGGACCGGAAATCCGTCATTAGTCATGTGGGTCATTAGTCTTGGGTTCTCGGCCTCATGCGTCGTCACCTATTGTTGATCGTGGCACTCGCATTCGGCTGCCAATCGCTGCGCACCGGCACATTGCGACCCGACCCGGCATCCGCTGCCGAGGGCACGCCAGCCTGGCCCGGCAAGCATTCCGTTCGTGTCTCGCAGTATGTCTTCTTCGCCGACTTCGAGTTGAAGAAAGACGACCCGTTGTTTGTCGAGTTGAGCGACTTGCGCGAACAGGTCGTGCGCGATTTGCAACTACCGACGGCTAACTCGGCAGTCCAGGTTTATTTGTTTGAAGATCGCGACAAGTACGAACGTTTCATGCACTCGCGCTACCCCACGTTGCCCAACCGCCGGGCATTCTTTGTTGCTCAACCCAAGACCGTGGGCGGCGCCGACGAGTTGCTCGTCTTCACCTTCTGGGGCGACCGCGTTAAACAGGATCTACGCCACGAACTCACGCATGCGCTGCTGCACAGTGTGCTGAAAGACGTGCCGCTATGGCTCGACGAAGGCTTAGCCGAGTATTACGAACTGCCCAACAACACCGATGGGGTGAACGTCAAACATCTCGAAGAGTTGAAGCGTGGCCCATTCACACCGGACTTGGCGCGTTTGGAGCAACTCACTGAAGTGCAACAAATGTCGCCGGCCGAGTACCGCGAAGCCTGGGCCTGGGTCCACCTGATGCAGCGTGGCTCCCCGCCCGCCCGGCAAGTGTTGCTAGCTTACTTGCAACAATTGCGTACGACAGCAAACCCCGGCCCGCTGCACAACCGCCTGACGACCGCCGTTCCGCAATCGAGTGAAGCACTCCAATCGCACTTGCGGCAACTGGCCAAAGCTACGCTGGCGGCCGTACCTTAATCGCACGAACTATCGATTCCCATGATGCGTCGTCAGCCACCGGATGGTGCCGCTGGCGGAGCGCATGAAGACGCTGTTGGTCACGGGGCCGCGGCTGGTGAAGCGCACGCCGTCCAACATGCTGCCCGTAGTGATTCCGGTGGCGGCAAATGCGCATTCACCTGTCACCAACTCCGATTGATCCATCACGGACCCTTTCGGCGTGCAATCGGCATCGCACACCTGAGCCTTGAAGCCGCCGCCGAGGCAACGCATGGCGGCTGCCGTGATGACACTTTCGGGTGCGCCGCCGAGGCCGTATTGCAAATCGACGCCGCTATCGGGTTGGCACGTGGCAATGGCGCCGGAAATGTCGCAATCCTGAATCAACTTAATCCGGCAACCCATCTTGCGCAGCGTTTCCATGAATTTGGAATGTCGTGGCCGATCCAACATGCACACCATCAGCCGATTGACGGGTTTCCCCAGCGACCGGGCGGCCGTGCTGACGATGTCGCCGAGGTCCATCGCCAGCGACAAGCCGGCTTGGTTGAGGGCCGGGCCGAATGCCAGCTTGTTCATGTAGAACGCTTCGGTGAACCACATGCTGCCGACACCGCCCATGCCGATCACGCTCATCGCCTCTGGGCCGCTGGTCACGGTGGGTCGGGTGCCGTCGATGGGATCGATGGCTAAATCGTATTCCGGTTTGCGCGTCTCCCGATGTTTGCCGACGATTTCACCATCGAACAATCCGTCGGATTCGTCTTTCTTGCCTTCACCGATGACCACGCGGGCACAGAAATCAACTTCATTGAGCCGTTCGCGCATCGACTTGGTGGCTTCCCGGTCGGCCCCAAGTTTGTCGCCAGAGCCGATAAAGTGCGACGCCGAAATCGACGCGGCCTCGGTGGCGCGAATGAGATCAAAGATCAGATGCTTCATGACCAGGCCCGTGTGAGTCGAGGATTACCGGCGGTTGCGGTACAGCGATTGTATCTGACCCATGCCCGACATTCACGGGTTCTTCAGCCCGGTCGCGAGCTTATTATTGACTTCGCGCACAACCCGGCCGGCCAGCTTACCGGCATGTTGCTTCATGAAGCCGCGAACAGCCTTGGCGTCGCGCTTGGCCAACTCGCGCAATGCCCATGACATTGCCTTAACAACCATGTCATCGCGATCGTCCACGAGCATTTGGCAGACGTGCACGGTCCTTTGAGCATCGCCGCAGCCGCCACGGGCACGATTGTTCAACGGTACTGTGCTAACCAATGCTGATCGCCGCCACCAGCGATCTTTCGATTTCGCCCAGCGATGGATCACCCGATCCGGTACCTGCCCCTCGCGCCACGCCGGCCCGGATAGGTAACACGCAAACGTATCCACGGCCGCCCAACCGTCGATCCCGTGACCCAATTTCTCAAGCTTCTTAGCATCAAGACTCGCCAACGCCGCGCGATGATAGTGAACCAATTCATAGCCAACGAACCGCGCCATGAAATCACCGAGCGCGACCAATCGCAATGCGACGTCAACCACCAATTCTGGTGACTCAGCTTTCAGAAGTGCGGAGAACTCGCGACGAAGCTGACGCACGGAGGTTGTGTCTTGGGCAGGTAGTGCGGCGAGGCGTGCGGTGATTTGGCGGGCGACGGTGGTGGGGGTCATTCGGCATGATCCTGATTCATTGCATTGGCGAGTCGATTGGTGGGTCTCGTAGACTCGACCCACCCTACATCAAAGCCCGAACGAAGGGCTCAGATGTCGCTTGTACACTTCCATCCGAATCGCTCGTTAATTGCGCGGCGATAACCGGTATCAATCTGCTGCGGTGCTTTTTCAACATATTCTCGAGGTTCCGTTAAGTGGTCGTTTTCGGCTTTACGTAACCGAGCAATCACCAGTTCCAAGGACGGCAATTGGTCATTCTCACTAACGATCTTGTAACCCAACGCTGTCCAAACGACCGCATCTAATTGATGCAGGATTGCCCACGATGAGATCGATTGAGAAACTTGTCCTTCAACCGAATCGCCATGCTTCCAGCGGCCAATGTCACGGGCAACGTTCTTTTTGACGTTCTCGCGACGGGCAAGAAGATCTACGGCCTCATCCAAACGTTCGGCATTCATCAATGCCCAAAGACTGGGGACGTTTGGCTGCCCCTCAACGATGACCAAGGATACCCGCGATCTTGAAGAGAATCTCGCAAACTCGATGGGAAGAAGCGGCCCGTCCGTAAACCACGGCGAGCAAATTGGCAGACCATTAGGATTCCATATAAGGGAACCCCATCCAAGACATCCAATTCGCATCAACTTTTCTCTTGGGAGGTGTGCAGCCAATAACACCTTGATTCGGCTTTGGATAGTCAGCTCAGCAAATCACAAAGCCCGGATTGTTTCGATGCGCAATTGCAACTCACGCTTTCCGAGGCTGTTCAACGCTGTTTGGCCATCGGCAGGTCTTGATTCGAGCAAATAAGTCAAGAAGTCGATAAGCTGCCCTTTTCCAATATGATCCACCGCGAATCGATCTGCTTCAGCTTCTATCGGCATGATCTGGCCATTCTCGATGGCTGCAATTCGCGCATCTTTCAATGTCTGATCTCCAATGTTCATTTTTAGCAGATGCTCATGGTGAATGTGCCCAATTTCATGCCATGTGCCAGCTTCCTTAAAATTCATCGCGAGCTGCAAGAACGGGCTGCTCACTGTGATTTTTGGTTGAAAGCGGTCATCCCACCAGTGTGCGATGAACCGCATATTGTTCCGCTTCATCCAGTCATCGTCCAACAGAATGGGGAACGCACGACATCCTTTTCGATTGATTGCATAGTTGTACACTTCGCCAACTTGTCCTTCCTGCGTGCTGCTCCACAGAAGGTTGTATTCGTCGCCAAATACAATTTGCTCGCTCATATAGACCTCAAGCGTCAATCAAGGCAAGGTGTAGGTGTAGGGTGGGTCGAGTCTGCGAGACCCACCATTAGCGGCCTACTCCCATTCGGGTTTTGCATAGCCGGGGCACGGATCGGTTTCGCCCCAATTGCTGGTATACTCGCCGAGTTTCATGTATCGATGAAACGACGACCATTTGTAATCAACGACGCGTTTTACTAGCCCGTGCTTCATCGGATTCCAATGAACATAGTCCAGATGTCGTTTCAGATCGTCCTCGTCATCGCACAGATGTTCCCAGAAGCGTCGCTGCCAAATGGCTCGTTCCTTTTGTTTGATACGTGAATCAGATCGTTCTCCCTCAGTGCCGCCCAATTTGAGATAATTACGCGTGAATCGATCTTTGATCTGCCGCCAACGGGTCGAAAAGTCGTCGTCGCCCGGTGGAAGCGTCCATATCGCATGGAGATGATCGGGCAACAACACGATGGCAACTGTCTCGAATGGCAGCGATTTGCTAATCGCGTTGATTGCTTCCCGAAGCAAGCTCCGGGATGAGTCGTCGCAAAGGAATTGTCGCCGTTCATGCGTTACGACGGTGAAGAAATAGGTGCCGCCGGGAACATAGAGTCGGCGATATTGGGACATCGCATCCGCCCTTGGATAAATGTTGATTCAGCAAGGCTATTCCAAAATGTGGCGAGAATCCACGGGCGCCGGTGGGTCTCGCAAAGCCTCGACCCACCCTACGATTACGACGAAAAAATGCCGTCGTCGTATGGACGACGCATTTCACGGATGATTTGAACGCCGATTTCCTGGATGCCCATCCTGGCTTCATTGACGCGACGGGCGGAATCGGATCGCTGACGGACCCGTGCGGCAATTTCAGGATCGACTTTGCGGCCCAGCGCCACGGCTTCGGCCACGGCCCGTCGGTCCGTTTCGACATCGAACGTGGTTGTCGTTTCAGCGATTGCAGTAGCCATGTCTATATTTTCTCCTGGCGTTAGCATTGGTCAAGGCCGACATGGCGTCCGCGCAAAAAAGAAACCCCGGATCGCTCCGGGGTTTCCATAAGTTTCGCAACCATTTCGACGTTACTTCCGCAACGTATCCAAAAACCCTTCCAACTGCCGGCTGCGCACCGGATGTTGGAGCTTGCGGACGGCTTTCGCTTCGATTTGCCGGACGCGTTCGCGGGTGACTTTGAA
>JANNLP010000379.1:0-4471 GCA_031396905.1 Gemmataceae bacterium | reverse complement strand
AAGCGATGCAGGAACTGCAAGTGACGATTGGCGAAGAGTCGTTTACGCAGCCGCGACCGTTCATGGTGATGGCCACGCAGAATACCAATTTAAAGGAAGGCACCTACCCGCTGCCCGAAGGCCAACACGATCGCTTTCTATTCAAAGTGAAGTTGGATTATCCAAGCAAAGCCGAAGAGGCGGATGTGGTCAACCGCATGGCGCCGACCGGGCCAGTGCCGACGGCCGCGCCGGTGATTGCCGCGGCCGAGCTTGAGGCTTGTCGGGTTGCCGTGGATGCGACGCATTCCGATCCCCGGGTGATTCAATACGCCATCGACATTGTTCGAGCAACGAGAACGCCGGCGGAATACGAACTTGATATCGGCCAGTTGATGCAGTACGGAGCAGGGCCACGCGCCAGCTTGGGACTAGTGCGAGCCGCGAAAGCCAATGCGCTGTTGGAAGGCCGCGGCTATATCGTGCCGCACGACGTGAAGTGCCTCGCGCCAGACGTGCTGCGCCACCGCATTATCCTGAGTTTCGAGGCCGAAGCCGACGGCATGGATGCAGATGCCGTCATCGGCAAAGTGCTGGCGGGGATCCCGCTGCCGTGAGCGGTTGGTATCACTCTCCCAACAACTTCAACTCTTGAAGAATACGCGCATGACGTCGAGTACGATGACGCAGGCCATGAAGGATAGCAATAGGGCCATGCCGGCGAAGGTGGCGGAAGTTCGCACGATTTCAGATGCCGGGCGGCCAATTAGCTTCTCGTAGAGCAGGAACACCATATGGCCGCCGTCCAACACAGGGATCGGCAGAAAATTCAACACGGCCAGATTCACACTGAGAACACATAGCAACCACACAAACGATGACGCGCTTTCGCTGGCGACGTTGTACGACGTGGCGGCGATCGCGATTGGGCCATTGGCATTGTCTAGAAACGAGATCTCGCCTTCAACCATTCGCAACAGGCTGAGATAGACGTGAATCATCGTGTCGATTTCGTCCTGAGCGCCCATTGTAATGGCTTGCAGAGGCGAGTCCGCCACCTGGTGGCGAGTGTCCACACCGAAGTTGAAACCACGTGAAACCCATGGCCATGATTTGTCTTCGGGAACGTCCTTGAGGCTTACCTCGACGGTCTTCTTGACATCCAGATGCCGCTCAATAACGAGATCGACGCGCAACGGATTACATTCATCGTGAAGTAGGCAAAAGAGTCGCGGCCACTCAATGTACTTCTTATCGGTCGAGCGCAATGAGACATTTTCCGGGTCGTCAAACGTGACACCTCTGTAGACCTTTGCCGATTTGATTTCATCGTTTGGCTTTAGCCCCTCGCGCGCGGCCGGTGAGTCCTTGATTACATCTTCAATCACAGGTTCCACTTGATATGCGATGCCAAGGCCTGACAAGGGCATCGGCGCGTGTGGCGAAGGTGGCAACTCACGGGAATAGCGCCAACTTGAGTCCCAAGGAAGTTCCAGTTCGGTCTTGGTTCGCTCTTCATGACCGGCGGCGTGCAAAAGGCCCAGTTTTACGGTGCGATCAGTCGCGGTGGCGGCCCAGCGATCTAACTCCATCGGCAGACGCATTGGATCGAGCGGACGTTCTTCGACGCCAGGTGTGGACGTGGTGGCCTTGGCGTTTGTGTAACGGATGATGCCTGTCGCTGTCTTGACTTCGACACGTTCGATGACATCGCCGACGGTGCCTTCGGTTGATCGGGCCTGGACGCCCGCTTTTTCGGCGGCCGACTTGTGGCGCACGGACGAAATCGGTCCCATGCGCATCACTAGGCCGAAGTCACGTGCAAAAGCAGGTGGGACTGTGACCTCGTGCGGAGGGCCATCCTTTGCCGGTTTGACCTGCAGCTGCATGGGTTGGCCAGCGAGATCGACGAGTCGCCGTTGTAATTCGATGGCATCATGTCGGTCGGGGTCAATGTTCTTCGGATTCGGCGGACAGCGCGGGTCCAGCGGCAACGGCAGCAGCGGTCCGGTGGGGTTCGCGGGATCAGTGGTGGCCACAATCGTGTCGCCGTCTTCGAGCGGCGGCGTCGCTTTTGAGGCGGCGCTCAGCGGTGCATACGGCGGTATTTTCGGCGTGGCCAGCGGTGCACCATGCACTGTCGTGGTCGTTGGGTAGCCGATGCCAATCAGCTTGAGGCCGACACCTTTGCCGTGGAACTTGGGTTCCAACGTCGTGTGGACAAGTTCCTTCTGCCCGGGCATCGAATAGACGACGGGCAGCTTTTCACCAGCCCCGGCGAGTGCAACAGTCGGTCGCACCTGGTCGAAGAAAGGATTCACTTTGGTTCCGAGCACGCGGAACTCCGCGCCGCTTTGCAAGCCGCCTTCCCAGGCGCGCGAGCCGGGGTCCACATTGCCGACGACGCCGGCAATCCGGTTTCGCCCGGGACCCATGTAGATGCACACAAAGCCGATGGCGGCGAAGATCAGATTCATGATGACGCCAGCGGATATGATGAGCATCCGCTGGCCGACCGACTTGTTCTTGAACGAGCGCGGGTCTTCTTCCTGTTCGTCGCCTTCGGACCCTTCGCCGAGCATCTTGACGTAGCCGCCGAGCGGAATGATGCCGACTTTGTACGTCGTCTCGCCGAAATGATAATGGCAGAACGGCAGCGACGGGCCGAAGCCGATGCTGAACGTTTCAACATACACATCGCACCACTTGGCCGCGAGGAAGTGGCCCAACTCGTGAACGAAGATCACAAGGCCAAGGCCAAACACGACGAGACCCATCGTGCCGATCGACCAGCCTTTGTAGGCGGCAAAGCCAAGGATGATGGCCAGAATCACCAGGATCGGTCCGTTGCGGCGCAGCCACGGGCCGATGGCGTCGTCGTTCTGCGTTACCTGCTGATCAGCGTTGTTCGTGCGTTCGTCCACTTGCTTACCTCGTGTCGCGCTGCCCAGTCGGCTGCCCACAATTCTTCAAGCGACGGATTCGCTTCAAAATGATGATGGGATAGCACGTCGTGGCAGACGCGGGGAATATCGAGAAACTTCAAATCGCCAGCGAGGAAGCGGTTGACCGCTGCTTCGTTGGCTGCATTGAGCACGGCACCGCTAGTGCCGCCGCTGCGAGCGACTTCGTAACCAAGGTCTAACGCCGGGAAGGTGTCCCGGTCCGGTGCCTCGAAATGCATATTGCCGAGGCTCGTCCAGTCCAGTCGTTTGGCCGGGCCGTTCAGGCGTTCGGGATAGGTCAGCGCATACTGGATCGGCAGCCGCATGTCCGGCGGCGACAATTGCGCCATGACTGAGCCATCGACGAATTCGACAAATGAGTGAACCAGCGATTCCGGGTGAATGATGACCTCAATCTTCTCCGGCGGCAGGCCGAAGAGCCAACGGGCTTCAATCACTTCGAGGGCCTTATTCATCATCGTTGCGGAGTCAATAGAGATCTTTTTACCCATGCGCCAGGTCGGGTGATTCAATGCTTCATCCGGCGTCACTTCGGCGAGTTGCCTGCGGGTATAGCCGCGAAACGGACCGCCGCTGGCGGTGAGCACCACGCGGCGAACTTGGTCTGGCGAGTTGCCAGCCAGAGCCTGAAAGATCGCGCTGTGTTCGCTATCCACCGGCAGGATGGCGGCATGGCGACGCTTTGCCAAGCTCATGACCAACTGGCCGGCAACGACGAGCGTTTCTTTGTTGGCCAGCGCGACGGTTTTGCCCGCGTCCAACGCGGCCCAGGTGCCGGCAAGCCCGGCCGCGCCGACGATAGCCGACACGACCACATCCGTTTCCGGATCGGTCGCCAATTCGCGCATACCATCTTCGCCGACGAGCAAGCACGTGCCCGGCGGAAGCGCATCATCATCAAGTTCGCGTGCAGCTTCAGGATCGGCGACAGCAACGGCCTTCGGATGAAAGCGATGCGCTTGGTCGACAAGTGTCGCCAAACTGCGATGAACGCCAAGGCCGCTGACGCTCAGGCGCTCCGGTAGGTTGGCAATGACATCGAGTGTATTGGTGCCAATGGAACCGCTGGATCCGAGGACGGCGACGCGCCGATTACTGGAGCGTGGACGATCAAATGTGCTAGCGGCGGCCAAGACGAAATTCCGTGGCGGGCATGGGACCGACAGAACGGCGACCTTCGCCCGCGTCCTGCAGCAACTGACATTGTAGCCGCGGCGGCGGATTCGTCGCAAGTTCGCTTCAAATGTGGAGTGAGGCCGTGTCCGGCACATCATTTGATGATTTGAAAGTAGTTCAGCGCAAAGTAGGCCATGCACATCACGGCCATGCCGCCGAGCATCAGGGTAATGGGACTGAAGCCACGTTCCTCGCTTGTGCCTTCTTTTGTCTTGGGCACGGTGTACCCGGGAGATTTGGCCAGCCCGCTCCTAGGATCGTCGCTGGCAATCCGCACGTTGGCTGGCAGGTGGGCCTGCGTTGGATTCGGCGCACGTCGAGATGGCGCCTCCGCGACCGGTTTTTGACTT
>JANNLP010000210.1:0-6668 GCA_031396905.1 Gemmataceae bacterium | reverse complement strand
GCCGTCTCAAGCCCGGCCGGGTCGTTAACGTAACTCAGCAGCGGGGTCAAATCGAGTCTGATGAGCGTGAACCGGCCCGAAGGCCCGCCGATGTCAAAGTGACCGGTGGGAAGACCGCCGACTGTGGTGAACCCGCCCACGCCGTTGGGTTGCAGCGTCAACGCTTCCGTCCAATTTCCGGGTTGGCGCAGCGCGTCAGAGTTACCAAAGGGAAGGTCGACCGCCGTACTGTATGTCGATTGCAGCTTCGGCCGCGACGCGGTTGCGTCGGCGCCGGCGCCGATTCGCACGCGCAACTGGTCGCCCACCCGGCCATCGCCGAGCGTGACAAAGCGGTACCAGCGCTCGTGTTCAGACAAGGCGACGCTGTCGAATCGACCCGGTGCGTTTGCGTCAATGGCCATGACTCCAGCGCGAGTTGGCTGAATGTTCGCGCCGCCTCCGCTGATGTGCAACAATTCGTCGGGTGCAAATGTGTAACTTACCGCAGGCGTCGCCGAGAGGCCGAACGACGCGGTATTGCCGCTAACCTCAAGACGCGGCGTAATAGACGGCCAGTTGAAGCTCAACACTTGTTGCGACGCGTGGATGATCTGCCCGGTCGGCGTCTGTGAACCGATCTCGACCACGCCCTCATAAGCGCCACTGACAGTCGTGCCGAGCAGGCGCAGACCGGCAAACTTGTAGTCCGTCGCGCTGACGTAATCGAATACGAAGTAGGCGTTGAACGGATCGGTGTTCACGGCCGACGGATTCACTACCCGGGCTTGCAGTAGATAGTTGTCGCCCAACGCCCAGCCGGTGTCGAGCAGAGCGATGGCTTTCCCGCCGACGGGAGGGATCGAATCAAAATAGCCGCCCGCCACCGCCCAATCGCCCGATTCGATGTCAAAGCGGTCTGCATCAGCCGCGGTGCCGAAACCAATCAGCCCGGTCCCATTGAGCACACCCGGGGCGGCAAACGGTTGACCGTTCGGGTCTTCGACCAAATACAGTCCGCTGCCGGGAATATCGCGGTTGGTGAGAAACTCGGCCGAGGCCGACGGCGCGCCAATACTCGGCCGCCCGCCAAAGATGACGTAGATCTTGCCCGCCGCAACCGTGTCAATCACAGAAGTCGCCGTGGCGCCGGGTGCCGCAATGATGAGATCGTCAATGCGATCTCCGTTCAGGTCCAGCCGCGGGGCGTTGGCCAGCACGCCGAATTGATCGAGTACGGCGTCGCCCTGTAATGTGACCTTCGCCAAGTCGAGGCGCAGGATCGGTATCGACCCCTGGGAGCCGGCAAGGAGATCACTGAATACCATCGCACGATTGCGGTTCGGGTCATCGACGGCGCCGGTTGTGCCGTTGGTCGGGCTGGTGGTCAGCACCGATGAAGGAACGCCGACGACCAAATCCGTCTTGCCATCGCCGTCGAAATCACCGGCGGAGATTTGCAGGGTTCCGTGTGCGTAACCGGTGAATGCGCCGCGGCTCACCGTCGCAAGCAGCATGTCGAATGTATTCCCGTTGAATCCGGGAATCTGCGTGAAGGCCAACGGCGCGCCAGTCGTGGGATACTTCAGGTTGCCGGACATGACAAATGCGGCAAACACGTCGTTGCCGGCCGTGCCTTCAGTGCGTCGACCGAAGGCAAAATCGTCCAACCCGTCGCGGTTGACATCGCCGACGGTGTAAGCCGCCGCGCCCAGCCCGAGGCCCTGCCAGTAAGCCGCCGAATTCGCATTCAGCGTGATGGCTGCGCCGACGGGGTGATTACCGAGCAACAAGTACTGCCGGCCGATGTTGCCGACCTCGGTGTCGGTCACGCCAATTAGCAGATCCTCGCGGCCATCGCCGTTGATGTCGCCAGCCACCGCGGCCGAGAACTTCGCGCCGGCGAGGAATGTTGCCACGATCTGTTGCGGTGCCCCGAAGTTGCCGTTCCGGTACAAATATCCAATCGTGGAGTTGTTGCCGCTGATGGACGAACCGGTCGCAAATACCACCAAGTCGTTGCGTGTGGCACCGCCGTCAAAGTTGATGGCAAATGCCTGCCCGTTCGCGTCACTTCCCGGTGCCAACGTGGGCAGAGTCCCCAACTTCGTCGCGTTGACGCTGGTGAAATGGTTGACCGATGGCGCACCCGAACCTGCGATGGCAAAGATGCTCTTGGTCGTCGCGTTCGTATAGATGATGTCGTTGAGGTTGTCGGCGCCGACAAATGTGCCCATGCGCAACGCCGGCGTGCCCAGCGTCGTCCAATCGGTCGTGATCTGCGCCTGGCCCGGAATGCGGTAGTCATTCATTGCGGCCGGTTGCGCATCCTCGTCCTGAATCGACACTGTGTACGACCAGTGGTTGCCGCGCACGCGCAAGTCCGGCGGATATGTGCTCGGATCAATGTCCGCCCGGGTGTCCACTCGGTAAAGCTGATCCGGAGTAATCGGTCCGTAAAGAATGTAGCCGTTGCCACCGCCGTTGAGCGGCGAGAACAGGTAGTCATCAACAAGGTCGCCGTTGAAGTCCCCGATCGACTGCGTCCGTCCGAGGGATTCGTTTTTGTTGCGCCCTTCCAGGGCGAACGCATCGGTCAAATCCACCTTGCTCGACTGGGTCGGCAGCGTGACGCCGGTGAAGTTCCACTCCCGCGCAGCTTCGGGCGCGGCCAGTTCGTACGAGTAATAATTGCGCGTGGTCGGTGCGGTCGGGATTGTCGTGCCGTCGTAAGTGCCATTGCGCAAAGCAAGCGGCGGGATTTGCGCGGTCGAAAGCGAATTGCCGGCGATCCGGTCGTTGCCCGTGTCGCCGAGGATGCGGTCGTCGCCGGGGCCGCCGGCTACATAGTCATTGTCCGCGCCGCCGAAGATCACTTCGCCGCCGGCTCCGCCGTAAACGATGTCCTGCCCGGCACCGCCGTTGATCTCCAGTTGGTTGTAGATTGATGCCCTGTCCGTGATGTCGCCGCGGTCGATGCCCCAGCTTTGACCGTCGAAGATGTAACCCGCATCCGCGTGGACCACATCGGAACCGCCGCGCGTGTCCACCAACATGCCTTCGATATCACGAGCCTGGAAAAACCCCTGATTCGACTGCCACCGGCCATCCTCATACACGAACTGGTTGTCGGCTGTGTTGAGTATCAGCGCGCCGACCCGATAACGATGGAGGAAACGGTCATAACCCAACATCACGAAGTCGCGGCCCGAGATGCCATCAGCTCCCTGGAACACTACGCGGTCGATCCCGGCGCCGCCGAAGAAACTGTCCCACCCGGCGTTGTCGAACGTGCGCGTTCGACTTGGATCATTGATGTCGAAAGTAAGCGCATCGGGAACAACTTGGAAGCGGTCGTCGCCGTCATCGCCGAAGATCAAGTCTTCGACTTGCCGATCCAGGCCGCCAGTCAGCACGTCATTTCCCGCGCCACCGAAGATCCAATCGGAGCCGCTACCGCCTTGCAACACGTCATTGTCGATACCGCCCAACAGGACATCGCGCCGCGACAACCCCGCCTTGTTGGCATCGCTGAACGTCGTCAACGCCGCTTTGGTAAAGGTCACATCGGATCGCGTCTTGATGGTCGGCGCCGTGTAAGAGAATACTTCAAACGTCGCTGTGGTATTGACCAGGTCGAACGGAGCGGTCGCACGCATCCAATACGTGCCGGCGGGTAGACCTTGCAGAGCAAATGCCGACGTGGTTCCGACGGTGGGCTGCACGTAACTCAAAACCTGTTCCTGGCCGTTGACAAGTTTGATCAAAGACACCGTTAAAGGTGCAGTGCCAGAGCGTGGCCGAATGCCGATCGCCTGGGCTGCCCCGCCGGCCGAATCGAGAGCGAACTGGAACCATGCTTCGGTTTGCAATCCGGTAGGAGGAGCAATGGAACTGATCGTCTGCGTAATGACCGGTGTGTCAGTCAACGCGGGCAGGATGTACGTGAGCGGCCGGGTGGTATTCCCGGTCGCCGTCACCGAACCGCCGGCAAAACGCAGCTCATACCGAGCCTCGCGGTCGCCGGTCACATGCAAACGGTAGGACGCCTTGGGCAATAAGTTGAGCGACAACGTATTCTCGCTCTTACCACCGGTAAGCGTCACGGAATATCCTAGATCTTCGCCATTCAGACCCTTGGCCGCCAGCGTTAGCACGGCGTTCGGCGTCAGCGTGGTCAAGGTAATTGCCGCATCCACGCCTCCCTTTGCCGGCAAGCCAAGTGAGAACCAATCTTCATCGGACGTGCTGACCGTCAAACCGGTCAGGCGATCTACGTTCGGTAGCTGCCCAAGGGAATACGCGGCCGTCGGCAGGTTGTTCGGCTCGGCACCATCAGATGCCGAAGCACTCACAAACTGAACATCGTAATCGACAGGAATGCTGCCAATGGATTCTACGCGAATCCAATAGTTGTCCGTTGGGGTCAAGCCGGTAATCGTAAGGTTGCCCTTGGTAAACGCCGTTTCGATACCCGACTCATCAATGAGCTTGGCCGACAGATCGAGATTCAAGAAATCGTGCAGCGGCTTGATGCGAATCACGTCGCCGACCGCGGGTTTGCCCGCGAGTTGGAAGTGATAATAGTCGATATCGGGCTGATCGGTACGGGCGCTATCGATGGTTAAGCCGCGGAAGACGCGACTGCCAGCAATGGATCCAAAGGAATAGGCCGTGGCCTTATCGTCATTGCCCCGCACCGGCACGCCGTTGACGAGTGACACACTGACAGGGTCGACTTTCTCGTGAGGCAGGAACGCTAGCGCCGGCTGCATGCGCACCGTATCATTGCCCGCGCCGGCATCGACCCAAACTGTTCGTTGCACCGTCTCGCCCACCGTAATCGAGTCATTGCCGGCCAGCGCATCAATAATGATCGCATCGAAGCTCGGCTCTGGACCGAAAATCTTGTTGACGATGTCCGTGGTCGAAATGCCGAACGCTTGAAAGATGGTATAAGCCGCGTCCGTGCTGCGAATCAGGCCCGTCACGGGATCGATCAGAAGATTCTGCACGTCGTAGTTGACGTCATTCGGGCCATGCGTAGTGACGCGGTTATCCGACTTGTCGAACGCGCCGTAGGAATCAAAACCATTGAAGCGCGGATCGAATGCACCGCTGGTCTGAAACGTGACCTGATGCCGCCCGAACAGCGGGTTGTACGGATTGGTGACGTAGTTGATGGTGATAGTATCACTGCCGGCCGAGCCACTGAGGTACCAAACCTTGTTCGATGTCCGCGCGTATGTCTTCCACGCGCTTTCCTGAATGGCGGATTGAGTCGCGGCGAAGCCGAGCGGCGTGCCGCCGACAATCGTAAACGCCGTCACGTTGGCGTTCGTCGCCGACAAGACGATGCGGCCGTTGAAGGCTTGAAACTTGAATTGAGTGCCGATCCCAGCAAGGGTCAGCGCCGCATTCAAGTCGGCTGCCAAATCCGTCGCCATGGAATTGTCAGCAGTGGCCTGCGCGCTCACCGTCACGGTCACGGGTGTAGCCAAACCCACTGCGATCGTGAAAGATAAGTCGGCGGTCAATTGCGGTGCGACCGCCTTGTTGGCCACGATAAGGTATTGAACGTCGCCACCTTGCGTGTCGGCGTTCGTTCCGAGCGAATTGCCATTGCGGTCGTAGAGAATGTCTGGACCGCCATTCCCGTAGAGAAAATCGAGGCCGGTCCCGCCGTAAAGATGATCGCCGCGCGTTTCATGGGCAGAACCAAGAACACGATTCAAACCGGTGTCTTCGGCGTGGTTGGAAGTTTCACTCGTCCACGGGTACATAATGTTGGCGCCAAGTCCGCCAATCATGTCGTCATTGCCGAGGCCGCCGTAAAACGTGTCGGTGTCATTTCCCGCGCTCCCGTTCGACGTGTCACCCCATAGGCGATCATCGCCGGCGTTGCCGTACATCGTGTCGCTGCCGGGACCACCTTCGAGGCGGTCCGGGCCATTGGTGCCACGAATAACATCGTGACCGGGGCCGCCACCAATGACAGTGAGCCACGTTTGCGTGTATGCCAATTGAGCGACCGTGGACGACTTGAACGTGGCGCTGATTGCGTCATCGCCCATCAGACCGGCGATTTGCACCTGCTCGATCAGCACGTTGCCAGTCGGCGTGTTGCCTGCTCGCCAACTGACTTGCCATGTCCGCAAGTTCGCCGGAAGCGATGGGTCGATACCCGTGTAAGCGATGTTAAGCTTGCCTGTCAGCGTATCTTCGGTGAGATTGATCGTGTCTTTGAAGATAACACTGCCGGTACCGGAGAACGACTTATCGCCTTGCACCAGGAGGATGTCCACCTCGCTGAGATCCGGCGCGTCGCCCGCTGAGGCGTTGCCGCCGTGACCGTCAAAGTGATCTTCACCGACGCCATTGCGTGAATCGGTGTCGAGTACCAGAATGTCCACGCCCCAACCGCCAAAGAGTTGATCCGCACCGCCTTGCCCTTCGAGCCAATCCGAATCGGGACCGCCGTACATCTCATCGTTCCCGCCGCCGCCGAAAAGTTGATCCTGACCAAAGCCGCCGCTCAGGGTGTCGGTTGCGCCGACCGCGCCAGCGTTCATGTTCGGTATGCTGCCGGCCAGGTAATCGCCATGCACAAAGTCATTGCCGGCATCGCCGCTGAGCTTATCCTGGCGCAAGTTCCCGTAAAGTAGGTCCGATCCATCGCCGCCAAACAG
>JANNLP010000209.1:0-5133 GCA_031396905.1 Gemmataceae bacterium | reverse complement strand
ACTCAATTCAGCCAGATGATTGGCACGCCACTCTATATGAGTCCCGAGCAGGCGGCTCTCGGTGGCTTGGACATTGACACGCGATCGGATATTTATTCGCTCGGAGTGCTGCTCTATGAGTTGCTGACCGGCACAACACCGTTTGACAAGAAGCGGGTACAGACAGCGGCATACGACGAAATCCGCCGGATGATCCGCGAGGAGGAACCGCAAAAGCCGAGCACGCGCTTGAGCCATTCGGGTGATTCCTTGCCGTCGGTGGCCGCACAGCGCAAGACCGAGCCAGCCAAGCTATCGCGGTTGGTCCGCGGCGAACTCGATTGGATCACGATGAAGTGCCTGGAGAAGGATCGCACGCGCCGGTATGAGACGGCGAATGGACTGTCGGTCGATGTCATGCGCTACTTGTCCGACGAACCGGTCGCGGCGGGGCCGCCATCGACGGCGTATCGATTGCGAAAGTTCGCAAGGCGACATCGGGCGGGGTTGGCGATGGCCGCTGCCACATTGCTATTACTTGTACTTTTGGGTGGCGGCACGGGTTGGTTCATGCGTGATAGGTCCGCGCGACATGCCGAAACCGCAGGTCGAATCGACAGCGCGCTACAGGAAACGGCGCGTCTGCGAGACCAAAAAAACTGGTCGGGAGCGCGATTGGCCACGCAGCGGGCCGACGCACTGCTGGCCGCGAGCGTCCACCACGCCGACTTGAGGCTGCGATTCGATGTTCTGGTCCGAGACCTGGATATGGTCGATCATCTCGAGCGCGCCCGCGAAACCCTGCTCACTCCGACCGACGACTTTTGGAATGACGCCGGCGCGGACGCTTCTATTCAAACGGCGTTCAAAGCTTACGGGATTGACGTTACGGCTCTCAGCGCCGGCGTCGCAGCCGATCGGGTTCGGGGCAGCGCGATTGTCGATCAACTGATTTCCGCTCTCGACGACTGGGCGTGGGTGACTCGCGGCAATGCCGACCGATTTGAACTCATTCGCAATGTTGTCTGCCAAGTCGATCCCGAGCCATGGCGGGTGCGCTTACGAGACCCCTTGGTGCGCCGCGATCGAGCGGCGTTGGAAAACCTCTCGGAACGACCTGATGCCGCGTTGCAACCGCCGATGGTCATCGTGTACCTCGGCAGAGCCCTTTCCCTACGTGGGGCGCACGAACGCGCGGTCGAAGTACTCACCGCCGCAGCTCGGCGTCATCCCGAGCATTTCTGGCTGAACTATCAGTTGGGGTCGATTTTGCGTTGGACGTTTGACCCACCACGGTTCGAGGAGGCGACCGCCTATTTCCGTGCTGCGGTGGCCATCCGACCCCACGCGCCGGGAATATATCTGGGTCTCGGCGCCTGTTTCCGTCGACCCGGACATGAAGATGAAGCGATCGCCTGCCTTCGTCGCGCGCTGGAGCTCAATCCAAACTACGCCCATCCCTATCACTCAATTGGTCAAGCATTGGGGATGAAGGGCGATTGGGCGGGCGCGATTGATTCGTACAAGATATGCCTGGAAAAATCGAACTGGCCCCGACTGAGGGCCACAACCCACCGCGACCTTGGCGGGGCATACGTCGCCATCAACGACTGGCCCAATGCCCTGGCCAGTTGGCGCAAGTGCGTTGAGATCGAACCGAATCGAGTTCAGGTTCAAACAATGATTGCTTGGCATTTGGCGACCGCGCCCGATGAGAATCATCGCGATCCAATTGCGGCCGTGGCCCATGCGAAAAAGGCTCTGGAATTCGGTCCGACCGTCCCCAATCACTGGAGCAACCTGGGCGTCGCCTACCTGAAGGCGGGGGATATTCGCTCTGCCGTCGAACACCTCGAAAAGGCTGACGAGAAGCTGTCCGGCGGCGATCACTTTCACCGCTTCTTCCTGGCCATGGCCTATTTGCAAAGTGGGGAGAAGGACAAAGCCCGTCGCGCCTATGATCAAGCCGTCGAGTGGATGGAGAAAAACCAGCCGAAGAATGAAGAGTTTTTACGCTTCCGAGCGGACGCGGAAGATCTGCTCAAAAAGAATCCTGGCTCTGGTGCTGTTTCCGCTATGGCCACCGTTCGTCCATAAGGCCGGTCTGATTCAAGAAGTTCGCGGCTAGCCGATCATCGAGCCACGACTGTCAAGTAATCCAATCCGCCCCAATCAAAACAACTCAAGAATTCTTTTGACATGTTTGATCCCCCGGACCGAGTTTCGTCGCATGACGATATGAGCCGGTTGTAACTCGGCTTCGTGCATCATGGATCATCGTTTTGGGTTCAGGGCACGATACCGTGGGGCACGTGGCAATCGCTCATTACCTGGAGATTACTCATGTTTAGCAACTGGCTTCGACGGCGCGGTCTCACCAAGAATTCGACCAGTGCCAAACAACGACGCACATGCCTGCGGGTTTCCTCATTGGAACACCGCATTACGCCGGCCTTGAACGATAACTTTGCCGATGCCTACAACCTAGCTGGCCAGTTTGACGCGCACTTTTGGGGCAACTACGAATTCGATCCGGTGACATTCGATTTCATCGAGTACACCGGCGAAGTCGGCGAGCCGGACCATGCCGGTGTGTCAGCGCCGATTCAGTCGGCGTGGTATCGATGGACCGCGCCGATCTCCGCGCCGACCACCATCGACGTGTTGGATTTTTCGTTTGCGGAATTCGTCAATATCGGGGTGTACACCGGTAGCGCCGTCTACGCGCTGACCGAAGTGACGAGCGTCAGCAATGAAATCGGAGCCGATGCCTACTTTGACGCCATCGCCGGCACGACATACTCGATTGCGATCGACAATGTCGGCGCCAACCTCTTCGATTACGAGCTGATTCTGTCGTCATTCCCGCGGCCGGCCAACGATGATCTCGCGAATGCTACGGTGCTCGATGGTTCGTTTGTCCCTGTTGCCGTCGGTGCTGGCACATCATCCGGTTCGACCTTTGAGCCGGGCGAACCCGATCACGGCGAGGGGTTGGAGTACTTCGGATTTCCAGTCTCGTTGCCGCATTCGACCTGGTTCTCGTGGACCGCTCCCACGACCGGCTCGGTGCAATTGAAAGTCGAAACCGACATCGACTTTGGCAACACGTTAATTTCGGGATTGATCACTGGACTAGCGGTCTATACCGGGCCGACCGTCGATCAACTCACGCTGAGTGCCAACTCGTTCGGTTTGGCCGGCGACATCGCTGTCAACGACGACTTTCTCTATTCGGGTGTGGAATTGAGTTTCAATAGCGTGGCCGGCACGACTTATCGTATCGCAGTCGCCGGCGATGCACTGTTTCCCGAGAGCTATTCACTCAAACTCGTCAACTACGCCGTTCCCGGAGCCATCGCAATCGACGGGACTGGATTTGTCGTCGGCACCGCAGCATCGGATCACATCACCGTTTCACCGGCAGGTTCCGCAAGCGACGGATCAACCGGCATCCAAATCAAGACTCTAACCGGTGGTCCGCCGACAACCAAAACGTTGGCCGGGCCGCTCAACGGCATCGAGATTTTCGCGGCCGCAGGCAACAACACGGTCACGGTTGCGGATGCCATCACGCTGCATACCATCGCGGAATTCGGCCCCGGCAACGATCGGTATCAAGGCGGCAACGGCCCGACAGTCATCTATGCCGGTGAAGGCAACAACGTCGTCCGGACCGGCAGCAACAGCACCAATTTCGTCGACGTTTACGCCGGCAATGGCAACGACGACATCCGAACGGGCGGCGGCATCGACTTCATTCGGCCAGGCGACGGCAACAATACGGTGAACACCGGCGCGGGCAATGACGGCGTTTTTCTCCTTCCGGTGTTCACATCCGACATCCCCTTTTCGGGAAAGAACTTCATTGACCTGGGCAGCGGCAATGACCAGGCATCCGTCGTCACCGATGGACCGACGGAAGTACGCGGCGGGTCCGGCAACGACATCGTAACCGTCAATGGCATGGGCAACGCCAACCTCACCGGCGGTGACGGCAACGACTCTCTTCGAGCCGGAGATGGCAACAACTTCCTGTCAGCCGGCGCCGGGAACGACTTCGTCAACGCTGGGACCGGAAACAACGTGATCGATGCCGGCGACGGAAACGACCAAGTCACCGTCGGATCGTTCTTCGCGCCGGGCGTCGGCGTCAATCTGATTCACTCGGGGTCCGGCAATGACGTTGTCCGCGTCAGCAGCAATGTACTCGGCGTCGTATTCGCCGGCGATGGCGACGACGAAGTTGTGATCGGGTTCAAACCGTCGTTCTTCACCGGCCCGGCTGGAACCGGCGCGGGCGTTGTGTTTGGCGGCGGAGGTAACGACATCCTCCTGGGCGGCCCGAGCGGCGATCTGCTGTTCGGCGATTCAGGCAACGACCTGATCTCCGGCGGACTCGGCGCGGATGCACTTTACGGCGGCGCTGGCAGTGATCTGTTGTTCGACGGGCAAGTCAAGGCCGCATCGTCCGGCGATACTCTCCGGCAAATCCTGAATGATTGGGATCCGGCCAGCGCCGCCAGCTACATCAACGTCCGTTCGCGCTGCGTCGTGACGTTTGACTCAACGTCACGCGATTTCCTGTTGGGCGGCAGCGACACCGACTGGTTCTGGTCCAACGATCCGCTGGATGTGTTGGATCGAATGTCGGGCGAGATTAAGAACTAACCAACCCTAAGGGGGCGTGAAGCGGCGGCCCTTTCGGATGCTTGCGCCAAGGCGCCAGCATCCCCTCATGACCATCCGAATTCAGTTGTCAAAGAACACTCTCGCTGGCGATAATCCACCAGCCCGTGGTCCCGATCCGCAGACCTCGATCCTAAATCCTCGATCCTGCACAACTAACTCCCTCGCCCCCGATATCCGCCCGCGCGCACTCCCACGCGCTGGAAAGGTGATGCCGCTGGCACTTGGGGTAAGTGGTCACGCTCGCTACGACCGCAGCGGCCAACCTGGTTACCACACTCGAGGTGGGCGCGTGTGGTGTAATTATTCTGAGCCGACTCAGTTGAGTCAGCTCATTTGTCGCTGATGGCGAGGGGGAAGGTGGTGAGTTCGTTTAAGCGACAGATACGCCGGATCGTGTTGTCCCGCGGCATCGCCTTTCAACAGACACCAACTCATCCATGAACCTCATTGACTCCACATTGG